>JAEZTD010000105.1 GCA_023443705.1 Bacillota bacterium
CGATGAAGCAGTCATCACGATGCTCGATAGCGACATTGGCTTTACGATGTTGCAAGGGAACACGCCAGAATCATTACGATATGTCTTTTTGGGGAAACCTACGGAGCAGTTCCCTGAAATAACAAGCGTAGACGCTATGGGAATAGGGAATTGGCAGTGCCAATTTTATGAAGCATACGCTTTTTCCAATGGATGGGAATATAATACGGGCGCTGACAGTGCAATGGTTTTTTCCTGGAAAGACCGCATAATTGAAGCCGGCGACAGCATGGACTTCACAGTTGTGTATATGCTCGGTGCAGAAAGTACGATTGTATTGCCCAAGGCGGTCGAGAAACCTCAGGCATCGCCGCTTGCGGGTACTTATACATCGTCGCAGAGCGTTACTTTAAGTTCTCCCACAACGGGCGCAGAGCTTTACTATACTCTAGACGGAACGGAACCTACATCTTCCAGCACGCCATATACCGGCCCGATTCCGATTAGTGAAACGACAACGATTAAAGCAATTTCCGTTAAGAGCGGACTGCAAAGCGGAGTAGCCCAATTCGCATACACAATTGCATCTTCTGTAGTCAGGGGAACAGTACAGTATGATACTACCGGCGCTCCTGTGGCGGATGCTTCCGTGACCATAAAGAAGGGAGACACTCTGGTTGCCGGACCTGTCACAACACATTCTGACGGTTCCTTTGATCTGGTCAATATTCCTTATGGATCCTTTAACCTGATTGTTGACAAAGACGGGATCGCTACCACAAAACTGCTCACAGTTTATGCTGCCGAAACCGAACAGACGGTTATTATTCCTGTCGGCAAAAAATCCACCGTGGTCGAAGTCGCCCCTACTATCCCCGCAGTAACTGCAGGTGGGCTAGAAGGTCTTTGGGATGATCTTGTGCCGGATGATCTAACTCAGTTGGATGGCGGCAAAACAATTGAATTTAGGCTAATTGTTGAAGGTGAGGCAAGTCCCTCTCAAACTACGACGCAAAGTGTAGCCAATGCTCTTTCAAATAATGAACAAATAGGCCTATACTTAAATGCAAATCTATTTAAGATTATTCGGAATGGTAGTGTGGTAGAGTTGAATTCTCCAATTCATTCTATCTCTAATAAAATTAGATTAGTGATTCCTGTGCCGGCAGATTTGCTGGGGAAAGGGCCCTTCAAGGTGATCCGCCTCCATCAGGACCCGGTTACAGGAGAGCTATCATCTGAAATTTTGCCAGATTTAGACACTGATGATAATACAATTACCGTAGAAACAGATCGGTTTTCGGTGTATGCAATTTCTTATACTTTGAGTGGGGGATCGGATAGTCCTTCCAACCCGGCAAGGGTTACCGTAACGGCCAGCGCAAGCGGTGGCGGCACAATAGAACCCGCCGGGAAAGTAAAGGTTTTTAGAGGCGAGGACATTACCTTTACGTTCAATCCGGATTTGGGATATGAGTTATCCAAGCTGTTAATCGATGGCGTGGAAGTTGTGTTGCCCTCCAGCAATGTATTTGTTTTGAAAAATATACGGGCCAACACAACGGTATCCGCAGTATTCGAGCCGATAGCGGCTGTTATAGACCCGCCTAAGACAGGTGACACCTCTACTATATGGCCTATACTCCTTACCATGATCGCAGTAGTGTTTGCATACATCAACAGACCGCAGCGCTTTACAAAATAAAAGACTTCCTTTCATCAAAAAACAAAGGCACCCCAGAGGGGTGCCTTTGTTTTTTGATGAGGCAAGGGGAGTTTAATTTCGGCCACAGGTCTAAAAAAGCCGCATTGCGGCTTTTTCTTCACGCGGCTGCGTGCCACTTTGAATTCTTATCCAACGCAAAAGGCCGCCGAAAAAGCGGCAGCCTTTGTATATGAAAAGTCCGGCAAAGGATCGAGGGAGCGTGCCTGAAAGCGCAGAATACCAGATATTTTGAGAAAAAATGGAGCGAAATTGGGCAAAAACCGCGGGAATGCTGGAGATATTCCGGATATCTTTAACAAAGCCGCAGACCGTTTTGCCAAAATAGGCACTTTCCTTGGGTGTTCAGCCAGCCGCTAATCTGGAATTGCCCCCCTATCGTTTATGTTCCTGCTGTAAAATCCGCGACTTTTTCCATCACGTCATAGCACAAATAGTCGCCGCTTTGCGTCAGGATAGCATGGGATTCTATCTCCCGATAGCCGCGCCGCAAATAAATCTTTTTCGCAGGCAGAGAAGCGTCCAAACGAATTCTCGCAGATACTTGGAAAATTTCCTTTTCTGAATATTCCAGTAATGCCCTGCCATATCCTTTTCCTTGTTGCGCAGGCAATACGAATAAGCGACAAATCTCATTATTTTTTATTGTGACCGTCCCCACCGGCACTCCCTCCACTGTAAGAAGAAAAATATTCCCCAAGAGAATGTCGCATTCAATGTTCTCTGCACTATGGTGCGCAAGGAAGAAATCGACTGCTCCCTTTGGGTAATAACGAGGATAAATTTCTTTTAATGTTTCATGGGTGATGTTAATTATACTTTCCAAATCCGTATTTGCCGCCCGTTTTATATCCATTTTAACACCCGCTCACAAAGTTTATTGTCTGTTGTATCTACACGACAATGGAATTCTGTCCGATTGACCTTTTTTAACAAAATACCATACTATTTGAGCAAAAAAAAGATATATAAAAGTAAGAGGGTCGAAACCACGGGGGTTCAAGTCCTCTTACCTTAATGCTCTTGTGAGAAGTTAGCAAATATAGATGCATTCTTCAACTTCGTATTGTGTTTATGCTGCGGCGTTATAATTTCATGGTCATCCACGTAATTTCATCTTCCAGATCAAATCGCTCCACTCGAGCGATTTGTCTATGCGGCTTCGAACCCTCCCTGAACAATCTCACCAAACAAAAAGGCCACCCTTGCGGGTGGTCTTTTTATTTGGTGGGGATGGAGGGGCTCGAACCCTCACGTCATATTATTTCAAGCAATATTTCCTGACTGGAAACCGA
>JAEZTD010000167.1 GCA_023443705.1 Bacillota bacterium
CGTGAAGTACCGCACCAAGGGCGACAATCCGCAGAACAGCCCGGATCTTGAACTCGTCACGCCGGACCGGGTGATGGGCACGCTGCAGTTTTCCATCAGCCTACCCCAAGTATGGCAGGAGCAGTAATGATGAAGCGCGCGCAAAACAACCCTGAAAGAGCAGAACGGATTGTCGAGATGCAGGACGTCTCCTCGCTGGAGTGCTACCGCTTTCCGGATGGAACGCAGCGGCGCGTACTTAAGGAGGTGTCGCTCCTGGTCAAGCGTTCGGAAGTCTGGGGCATCACGTGTGACGAGCCCTTTGAAATGGCGCTGCTCATGGAGATCATCGGCAACATCAAGCCCTACGAAGGCGGGCGATGTTCGCTGTCCCAGCTGGGCATGATGCGGTCCAAGCGGCGCGTGCTGGAGCACATGTTCTACATCAACGATCAGAAGCTCATGTACCCCCACATGAATGTGCTGTCCTGGCTGATGTTCGCGTCGCAGCACACGGGCGGCACGGCGGCGGCGCGCCAGGTGGAATGGCTGGAACTGCTCTTGGCGCTTGATCTGCATTACCTCACACTCACCTACTCGCGCTTTCTGACCGCTGCGGAACAGGCGGTGGTCGCTTTGCTGCTGACGCTGAAGATGCCCAAGATACAGCTGGTCTTGATCGATCTGTCGCACATAGAAGTGCCCATGAAGCTTTATGCGGCGTTTTCGGGGATCATCGAGAGGCTCCAAGCACAGGACAAGGCCATCGTATTCGCTACCGCTCAGCGCGAACTGATTCAAACGTGCGCGCACTGCGCCGCGTTTCTTCTGGACGGGAAGCTCGCACGGCAGGGGAAGGTGGAGGCGCTTTGCGAAACGTACGACAGGCGCCGCCTGCTGGTGCGCTCGGATGATCCGGGAAGGCTTGCGAGCGTTCTTTCCGATGCGTTCTCCGGAGTCCGGATCGTGGAACGGGAGGGTGAAGCGTGGATCTGCGAGGAGCGGCTCAAGGCATCCGAAGTGGCCGCCGCACTGGAGCGTGGCGCGGTCGGGTTCGAAGACATCGTGATCGCAAAGCCAAGCCTTGAGTTGGCCTTCCAGGAGGCTGCAAGTTGATTTACAAGATGAACCTCCTGAAGAAGGAGCTCAGCTACGGATACTACCAGAAGCAGGACGGGATAAAGCAGCTCGTCGGCCTGGGCACATTTTTTGGCATACTGGCCTTCTCGGTCTACTTCGTGATGCAGACGCTGACGCAAAGCGTGCTGGTCGACGACGCGCCGTACTTCATGAGGCCCAGCTACTTCTCCACGGTTTTTCTGTACCTGGTGGTCAGTGGCATTGGATTTCTGATCTATTTCGAGGGAAAGTTCTCGCAGATATCGTTCGCGGAAGTATACGACAACAGCTGGTACTGCATGGCCCACCTGAAGTATCCGGTGTGGGCGATGGTCTTGACCAAGCTGTTCGCCCAGTTCGTTTCGGCCTTTATCGTCTATACGACGGGCTTTGCGGTGACGCTGCTGCTAAGCTCCATCCTAAAATTTCCGTTGGTCATAGAATACCTTTTCTCACAATACTTCCTTGGCCTCTTAAACGCGGTGGTCATCCTCGTGCTGGTGATGCTGCTGTCCATGCTGAGCCGGGATCGGGCCAGCGCCAAGTCCTGGGTCTCGTTATGGGCGATGGTCATCTTCCTGCTGCAGTTCCCAAGCGGTTTCTATGCCATCGCCACGGATTTTTCCAGAATGAAGAACTTTCTCAGCATGTGGACGGATTCCTGGTACCTGTGGATGGTCATGGGGTGTACGGTCGTCGCGATGATGATCTGCATACGGCGCGGCACGCGCCACGCGAACATGTTCAATCCGCCCGCGGAAACCGGCGCGCCTCGCCTGACCGGCCGGCTCGGCGCGGACGTGCGCGTCGTCCTAAGCACGGAAGGCGACAACGCGTTTATCCGCAAGCTGGCCAAAAGGCTTGAAGCGGCGTACCAGCCGGTCGGGCGCTTCAATTTTGTGTCCTTTTTGAGCACGTTCGCATTGATCGTGGTCATCGTTTCCATGCTGTCTGTCAACCTGGTGCTGCTCGCCTTCAACTATGCGTCGCCCGAGAAGGAAACCGCAGTCATGGGCTTTATCCCCTACATCTTCCAGTCCACCACGATGGAACCCACCGTTTACTACAACGACATCGCGTTCTTTGAAAAGATCGATGACTACGTAAAGGTGGATCCGGGGGACATCGTTCTGTTCAAGGACGATGTCGGGATTGTGCAGGTTCGCAAAATTCTGGACTTCTTTGCGGACGAGAAGACCGGCGAGCAGCGCGCGAATGCCGACATCACCAACTATGTTGAGGGGGCCGCGAAGGACGCGCTAAAAACCACGCTGGCCAGGCATCAGGTGTACGGGCGGCTCGTGGGCACCAACCGCTATCTGGGCGTTGTGGTGCTGTTTGCAAATACCATGATCGGCCGGCTTTTGTTCCTTCTGATCCCGACTTTATTGATTTTCTTCTCCGGTCCGATCTTTGGCTTGATCCGGCAGTTTGGCAAAACTCCGGTCAGCGGAGAAATGGGTTTCAAAGCGACGAAACGCGGAGCCGACATTTGATTTGCATCTGTTGCCTGGGAAGTGCTATACTCTAATCGGGGTGGGCACAACGATGTTCTTTTCCTCGCCTGCCCCCGTTGGCGAACTCTCGCCGGCGGGGTGCATTTTTTGTTCCATCCTTCAGATTGGCCGCGGGGGATCGACATAGCGCAGGCGTAATACCAATCCGAAAGATTGATTCATCGTCGGACCGGATCTTTTCGCCGAGAACTGTGTCGCCTTGCGCAAAATAGCGCTGCATTTCACGCCGAAGGCGTATCCCGAAGGGTTTCCGCGCTCCGGCTCCTTGTTCTCAATCGAAAATCTCTCGGCCCTTTGGAAGAATTAATGTTTCTACTTGGTATGTAAACTCGACTTCGGAATGCGGGCGCAGATGTTTGGCGGAGAAATCGCCAACATGCCAGGCAAGCAGGCACCGGAACTGTCGGAGAAAGAGCGCAACGGACGCGCATCCGCCCGCAAGCAATCTATAGGTGGTGGAAAGATTATGAACATACATAAATCGCTGGCGGCCGAGTTCAAGCTGTCCGCTGCGCAGGTCGCGGCTACGGTCGGGTTGATCGAGGGCGGCAACACGATACCGTTTATCGCCCGATACCGCAAAGAAGCGACGGGCGGCATCGACGATGTGACGCTTCGAGAGCTGGATGAGCGGCTGACATACCTGAAAAACCTTGAAGCTCGGAAAGCAGAAGCAATCCGCCTGATTGACGAGCAGGGCAAGCTCACGCCGGATTTGCAGGCAGAAATCGAGAATGCCGAAGCGCTGCAACGCGTCGAGGACTTGTATAAGCCGTTCAAAAAGAAGCGCGCTACGCGCGCAAGCAAGGCGAAGGATGCAGGTTTGGAACCGCTGGCGGTACTGCTCCTGCAGCAAAAACTCCAAAGCGGCGAGCCATTGAAACTCGCGGAGCCGTACATCCGTGCGGATGGCGGCTTTCCGTCCGCCGAAACCGCGTTGCAAGGCGCGTGCGATATTATCGCAGAGCAGGTTGCCGATGACGCGGAGATTACCGCCGAACTGCGCTCTTTCACGCGCGCCCGCGGCGTGATGGTCAGCGAAGCTGCCGACAAGGACGAAAAGACCGTTTACGAAGCATATTACGGCTTCAGCGAGCCGCTTAACAAAATCCCGAATCACCGTATTTTGGCCATCGATCGCGGCGAGAGCGAGGGAAAGCTGCGCGTCAAGGTGGACGCGCCCGCGGAGCAGGCCGTCGCAATGCTTGAGCGCCGCGTGATCACGGGACAGAGTATATTTGCGGAAATGCTGAAAAAAACGCTTGCCGACAGCTACAAGCGGCTTATTGCGCCGTCGCTGGAGCGTGAAATGCGCCGCGACCTTACGGAACGGGCGCAATTGGAGGCGATTAAGGTATTCGCCAGGAACACCGAAAATCTGCTCTCTGCCCGCCCCGTCAAGGATGCGAGGATTATCGCAATCGACCCGGGATACCGCACGGGCTGCAAAGTCGCGGTTTTGGACGAGTTCGGGAAACTCCTTGACTACACGACAATCTACCCCACGCCTCCAAAGTCCGACATCGCGGGGACGGAGCGCACGCTTGAAAACTATTGCAAGAAGTACGGTGCCAACGTAATCGTTATCGGCAATGGAACGGCGAGCCGGGAAACGGAAGAAGTCATCGCGGGTTTCATTGAAAATACAGGGCGAGATATTCGGTACACGATCGTCAACGAGGCTGGCGCGTCGGTGTACTCTGCGTCCAAACTTGCCAGCGAGGAATACCCCGACCTTGACGTGACGACGCGCGGTGCGATGTCGCTCGGGCGGAGGCTTCAGGACCCGCTTGCGGAACTCGTGAAAATCCCGCCGAAGTCGATGGGTGTGGGGCAGTACCAGCACGACCTCAACCAAACCGCGCTTGATGCCGCGCTGACCGGGGCGGTTGAGAACGTCGTGAACCGCGTCGGCGTTGACCTGAACACCGCAAGCGCGAGTTTGCTCGGCTATGTTGCGGGCATCGGCGCGACGGTCGCGAAGAATGTCGTCGCCTACCGTGAGGCAAACGGCGCGTTTACCGACCGCAGACAGCTCATGAAAGTGCCGAAGCTCGGCGACAAGGCGTTCAAGCAGTGCGCGGGTTTTTTGCGAATTCGCGGCGGCAGCGAGTTTCTCGACAACACAGGCGTTCATCCCGAAAGCTACGATATTGCGCGGGAAGTCATCAAGCGTGGCGGATCGGAGGACGTTTCTGCGCTGGCGAAAGCGCTTGGCGCAGGGCTGCCAACGCTTCGAGATATTATCACGGAAATCAAAAAACCCGGACGCGACCCGCGTGACGACGCGCCGCCCGTAATTTTCAGCCGCGCCGTGAAATCGTTTGACGATTTGACGGTCGGAATGGAACTGACAGGAACCGTCCGGAAC
>JAEZTD010000213.1 GCA_023443705.1 Bacillota bacterium
CGCAGTAGACGTTTTGCCGGAGGCCCTAAACCTCGCGCGCATGGGCATCCTGCCGGAGGGCATGTACCGCAACCGCAGTTTTGCGGAGGCCCACGTCTCCTCCCCCGGCGTCCCGCTGGAAATCATGGACGTCTTCTTTGATCCCCAGACCTCGGGCGGCCTTCTGATCGCCGTCCGCCCTGAGGACGCGGACGCGCTGCTTAGCGCACTCTCCGGCAAGGTGCCCTCCGCGCAGCGGATCGGCCGGGCTGTGAAAAAGCGAGATTTCTGGATTGAGGTTCATCCGTAAATGAGCAAAACCGGTTTCCTCGGGCTCGGTGCCCGAGAAACCGGCTTTTTTCATGCGCAGCGGTTCATTCTTTCCGCAGTCAACGCAGCTGGCTCCGCCGCTTGATCATCTCCGCCGCGATGCTGACGGCAATTTCCTCCGGCGTCTCCGCGCCGATGGGAAGGCCGATGGGCGCGTAAACCCTCGCCAGATCGTCCCAGGCGTAGCCGCATTCCGTCAGCCGTTCTTTCGTCGCGGCGACTTTGGCGCGGCTTCCGATCATGCCAATGTAGGCGGCCTGGGTGCTGAGCGCCTGCCGGAGCACCTCGTAATCCGCGTTATGGCCGCGGGTTACGATCACCACGAAGTCGTCCGGCGTGATGTGCGCCTCGCCCAGAAAATCGTCCATCCGGCAAAGAACCGTTCCGGACGCGCCCGGAAAGCGCGAGATGTCACAGAACTCCTCCCGGTCTTCGAAGATGAACACCGGAAAACCGATGCTGGCAAGAATGGGCACCAGCGCCTTCGACACATGTCCGCCGCCGAAGATCAGCGCGCGCTCCGCGCGAACCACAGGGTCGATAAACCGCGTGGTATCTCCCTCCGTAAACGTGGGCGACGCACCCTTTGTGGGTTCCGGCTCGATCGCCTGCCCCGCAACGAGGCCCTCCGGCCCATAAAGCCCCATTGAAACCGTCCCATCCGCCAAAAGCTCCCGCGCAAGCCACCGCGGGGTACGCTCGTCCATTGCTTTTAGAATTGCCGCAAGAACCTCGATGGCGCTCGAGCCGCCCTTCGGAACCGGATGGTACAGGAGCGTCACGTCGCCGCCGCAGATCATGCCCAGCCCCGCCGCGTCGTTCCTGGTCAGGCTGTAGCGCATGACGCATCCGCTGCCGCCCAGAAGCTCGCGCCCGAGCTTCCTGGCCGCGTTCTCCACCGCGCCGCCGCCCACGGTGCCCTCCGTGCTGCCGTCCAAAAAGACCGCCATCACCGCGCTGGCGTGCCGGGGCGCGGAACCCTTTGACGCAACGACCGTGACCAGCGTCACCGGTTCGCCCGCCTTGAGCCTTTCAATTGCCGCTTTATAGACCGGGCGCATGCCCTCACTCCTTTATTTGGGAAACGCCCCGGCATGTGCCGGGGCGAATGAACCATGTGAAACAGCAAAAATCAGGCCTCCGGCTCCTCGGGCGCGGGCTTGGCCATCGGGACATTTTCAAAGTCCATCGGCACGCCGGTCACCTTGGCCGCGCAATGGGGGCAGATCAAAAGCTTTTCGCAGTTGTCGCCCGCGTCCACGCAGAACATGCCGCCGCACTCCGGGCAGAGACAGCCTACATACATCGCGCAGTCGTCCGATTCTTCCTCGTCATCGGCCTCGTCTGCGTCGTGGTCCTCGATTTCGTCGCCCTGATCGCCGACAAACGTAAAATCATCCTCGTCGTCGATTTCGTGTTCGTCCTCGTCGAAATCGAAGGCGTCGTCTTCGTCGTCATCGCTTTCGCCCTCGTACTGGAGTTCCAGCTCCTCGAGGTCGTCGTCGATGCACTCCACGTAGTCGTTGAGTTCCTGATGCGCTTCCTGAAGTTCATCGATCTGCCTTGTGACCTCAACCAGCACATCGATCATCTGTACGATCAGCTTCCCCTCATCCGAAGAAGCATCGATTTTCTTGCCCTCTGCCAAACCCTTCAGATAGGAAACCTTTTCACCCAGACTGCTCATTTGCTCGCCCCCTCGATGTCGATATGCATAAGATCGTATTATCAGGCGCGTTCCATGTACTCGCCGTTGCGGGTATCGATGCGAAGCATTTCGCCCACTTCGATGAACAGCGGCACCTGCACCGTGTAGCCGGTTTCAAGGGTGGCCGGCTTGGTGGTGCCGGTGGCGGTGTCGCCGCGGAAGCCGGGCTCGGTCTCGACAACCTTCAACTCCACAAAATTCGGCGCGGCCACGGAAAACGCGGCACCCTTAAAGAATCGGACGGTGACGTTGGTCTCCTCCTTGACGAAGGGGATTGCGTCTTCAACCTGCTCATGGGTGAGGCCGATCTGCTCGAAGGTCTCAGTGTCCATGAAGTGGTACAGGTCGCCGTCGTTGTAGAGATACTGCATTTCCTTGGTTTCAATGATCGCCTTGGGCATCTTGTCGGTGGGGTTGAACGTGCGCTCCAGCACCGACCCGGTCATGATGTTTTTGATCTTGGTGCGAACAAACGCCGCGCCCTTGCCGGGTTTGACATGCTGAAAGTCGACGACCGTCCACACGCCATTGTCAAATTCCACCGTAAGGCCCTTCTTAAAATCGCCAGCCGTAATCATCGTATTCCTCCTTAAATCACTTCAAAAATTATAGAACGATCAGGTGCTTGGGCGCATCGATCAGGTTCTTATAGCCGGTCGCCGTGATGACGACGATGTCCTCGATGCGGCACCCGCCGAGGCCGGGGATGTAAACGCCCGGTTCCACCGTCATCACTTGACCCGCCTCCAGCACGTCCTCGGATTTCGTGCTAAACTGTGGCCCTTCATGGATGAAGAGGCCCACGGAGTGCCCCAGTCCGTGCCCGAAAGCGCCCGGATAGCGCGCGTCCAGATAATCCCTCGCGGTCTTGTCCACCTCACGGCAGGGTTCGCCCGCCCGGATGGCGTTAAGCGCCATGCCCTGGGCGGTCAGAACCGCATCGTATACCGCCTTCAGTTCGTCCGACACCTTGCCGATGGCAACGGTGCGGGTCATGTCGGTCTTGTAGCCGCCCACCTGAGCGCCGAAGTCCAGCGTCAGAAGTTCGCCCTCCGCCAACACATGGTCGGTCGGCACCGCGTGGGGCAGCGCGCCGTTGATGCCCGCGCAGGCGATGGTGGAAAACGCTTCCTTTTCGCTGCCCAGGCGCAGCATGCGGTTGTTCAGCTCGATGGCGACCTCTTTTTCGGTCATCCCCGCGCGGATGACGGAGAGCATCTCTCCAAACGCCCGGCAGGCGATCCTAGATGCCTTGCGGATTAGGTCGAGTTCTGATTCATCCTTGACGCGGCGCATCTTCTCCGGAATGCCGGAAAGCGGCGGGTATTCCACGCCCTTGGGCAAACGGTCGAAAGTGTCCAGCGTGACGAGGTTCCGCTCGATGGCGACGGACTTCAGCCCTCGCTCCTCCAGCAGATTTCCCAAAGCTTCCTCCACCTTCAGATCCCCGGTGGTGCGGATGACCGGAATTCCGGGCGACTCCCGCGCGGCCTGTTCGATGTAGCGGAAATCCGTCAGGATGACGGCGCCCTCCCTAGATACGAACAGCGAACCCTCGCCCGCGAAGCCCGTCAGGTAACGGATATTCTCCGGCGACAGCATCCACGCGGCCTCGAGGCCTTTTTCAGCCATCGCCCCGATCAGTTTCTGCGTTCGGTCCAAATATAACGCTCCTTTTGCCTGCTGTACCACAAATAAGGGCGCATGTCGGCACAGGCAGTTTGCCCTCTTTATATCATACCATAAGGCAATGCCGATTTCCAGCGAAATTTGCGCAAAATGCGGCAAAAAGGGCCGCTTTCGAAGCGACCCTTTCGTTTATGGGGTTTGACGCAGTGGAAAAAGACGTTTACTTGTAGCTCTCCTCGATGGCAACCGCAACCGCGACGGAAGCGCCGACCATGGGGTTGTTGCCCATGCCGATCAGGCCCATCATCTCGACGTGCGCCGGCACGGAGGAAGAACCCGCGAACTGGGCATCGGAATGCATGCGGCCCATGGTGTCGGTCATGCCGTAGGAGGCGGGGCCGGCGGCCATGTTGTCCGGATGCAGCGTGCGGCCGGTGCCGCCGCCGGAGGCCACGGAGAAGTACTTCTTGCCCTTCTCGATGCACTCCTTCTTGTAAGTGCCCGCCACCGGGTGCTGGAAGCGGGTGGGGTTGGTGGAGTTGCCGGTGATGGAAACGTCCACGTCCTCCTTGTGCATGATGGCAACGCCCTCGCGCACATCGTCCGCGCCGTAGCAGCGAACCTTCGCCTTATCGCCGGTGGAGTATGCCTTCTCCTTGACGATGGCGAGCTCGCCGGTATAGTAGTCGTACTTGGTCTGGACATAGGTGAAGCCGTTGATGCGGCTGATGATCATCGCGGCATCCTTGCCCAGGCCGTTCAGGATCACGCGCAGGGGCTCTTTCCGCACCTTGTCGGCGGTGCGGGCGATGCCGATGGCACCTTCCGCGGCGGCGAAGGACTCGTGGCCCGCCAGGAAGCAGAAGCACTTGGTGTCCTCGCGCAGCAGCATCGCGGCGAGGTTGCCGTGGCCCAGGCCCACCTGGCGCTGGTCGGCGACGGAGCCGGGGATGCAGAAGGCCTGCAGGCCTTCGCCGATGGCCTCAGCGGCCTCGGCGGCGCCCTTTAGTTCCTTCTTCAGCGCGATGGCCGCGCCCAGCGTATAGGCCCACACCGCGTTCTCAAACGCGATCATCTGAATAGAACGGACGATTTTGTCCACGTCGATGCCCTTTGAAAGGGTGAAATCGCGGACGGCCTCAAAGTCGGCGAAGCCATATTTCTCAAGAATCGGCTGGATCTTGCCGATGCGGCGCTCGTAACCTTCAAAACGGATCATGGATTTCACCTCTCTTTACTGCTTGCGCGGGTCGATGTGCTTGGGCGCCTCGGCGTAGCGGCCGTAGGTACCGATGTTCTTTTCGTAGGCTTCTGCGGGGTTCATGCCCTTCTTGATGGCGTCCATCATCTTGCCGAGGGACAGGAACTTGTAGCCGCAAACCTCGTCGTCCTCGTCGAGGGCGATGTCGATGACGTAGCCTTCGGCCATTTCGAGGTAGCGCACGCCCTTGGCCTTGGTGCCGTACATCGTGCCCACCTGCGACCTGAGGCCCTTGCCCAGGTCTTCAAGGCCGGCGCCGATGGGCAGGCCGTCCTCGGAGAAGGCGGACTGGGTGCGGCCGTAGACGATCTGCAGGAACAGCTCGCGCATGGCGGTGTTGATCGCGTCGCATACGAGGTCGGTGTTCATGGCTTCCAAAATGGTCTTGCCGGGCAGGATCTCGGCGGCCATCGCGGCGGAGTGGGTCATGCCGGAGCAGCCGATGGTTTCCACCAGCGCTTCCTCGATGACGCCGCCCTTGACGTTCAATGTCAGCTTGCAGGCGCCCTGCTGCGGCGCGCACCAGCCGACACCGTGCGTCAGACCGGAAATGTCGGTGATTTCCTTGGCCTGCACCCATTTTCCCTCTTCGGGGATCGGAGCGGGGCCGTGGTGGGGGCCCTTCGCCACGCAGACCATCTGCTCCACTTCGTGAGAATACTGCATCTTGCGTCCTCCCTTTGCCTAGGCTGTTATCCAGTGTATTATAGCACAAACAGGCGATCGATGTCGCCTGTTCACAGAATTTTATCGATCTTTTACGACCGAATGGCAAGACTGATCAAAGACTTCAGGGTAGGTCGAAAAACGGCCAGCCGTCCTCCGGCGGCAGGTCGTCGTCGTAGTAGACGCGCATCAGCGTCAGGCCGCATGCCGGGGCCGTAGGGCCGAGGTCCAGGCGGCTTCCGCTTCGGATTGCCCGATGGATGGCACCCGGCGCGAGCTTTGCGCTGCCGACCGCAATCAGCGTACCCGCCAGAATGCGCACCATGTTGTAGAGAAACCCGTCGCCGCGGACGAGGAGTTCCACCTCGCAGCCGTCCCGGAGTACCCGCGCCTCGTACACCGTGCGCACGGTGTCCTTCACAATGGAGCCGCTGGCCGCGAAGGCCGCAAAATCATGCCTTCCCGTCGCCGCCTGGGCTTCTTCGTGCATCAAAAATTCGTCCAGAGGGTAGATGGCATGGGCGTGGGTATTCCGACCCAAGGCGGTTGCGTGGGCATGGTTGTGGATCAGGTACCGGTACAGCTTTCCCTTCGCGTCAAAGCGGGCGTGAAAATCCAGTCGGGTTTCGCAGGATGATGAGACACGGATGTCCGGCGGCAGCACGGTGTTGAGCGCGAAGGCGAATTTATCGCCCGGTATCCGGGAGGCGGTGTCAAAGTGTGCAACCTGCCCCAGCGCGTGCACGCCCGCGTCGGTGCGGCTCGCGCCGGTGATGCCCGCCGCCTCGCCGGTCAGCCTGCCGACGGCCTCTTCCAGCCGCTGCTGCACGCTGACGGCGTTCAGTTGGCGCTGCCAGCCCGAATAAGCAGTGCCGTCGTATTCGACGGTCAGCCGGATCCTGCGCGTCATAGCATTGCGACGCCCGCGATCAGAAGCGCCATCGAAAGCCCTGCCCAGGCGTCCAGCGAGGTGTACTTCAGTACCCGCATTCTGGTGCGATTTTCACCGCCGCGGTAGCATCGGGCCTCCATCGCCAGCGCCAGCTCGTCCGCGCGGCGAAACGCGCTGACGAAGAGCGGTACCAGGAGCGGGATCATCGCCTTGGCGCGGGCCATCAGGTTGCCGGTTTCAAAATCGGCGCCGCGTGCGGTCTGGGCCTTCATGATCTTGTCCGCTTCCTCGAGGAGCGTCGGGATGAACCTGAGCGCGATGGACATCATCATCGCCATTTCATGGGCCGGGAAGCCGACCTTTGAAAGAGGAGAAAGTAGCCGCTCCAGGCCGTCGGTCAACGCGATGGGTGACGTAGTCAGCGTTAAAAGCTGCGTGCCGAACACGAGCAGCATCAGCCTGAGCGCCATGAAGACCGCGGTTCTAAGCCCTTCACGCGTGACGGTAACGAACTGCCACTGGATGACTACCGTCTCCCCCACTCCGAAAAAGGCGTTGAGCACAAACGTGAGGCCGATGATGAAATAGACCGCCTTCAGCCCTTTCAGCATGAGCTTAATCGGGAGTTTTGACAGATACGCTGCGCCCAGCACATACGAAAAAAAGAGCGCGTAGGCCGGATAGCTGTCGGCGAGGAAAACGCCCACGATCAGCGCGACGGTCAACATCAGCTTTGCCCGGGGGTCTAGCCGGTGCAGCGGCGAATCCCCCGGAAAGAATTGGCCGAGGGTAATGTCAAACGCCATGCCCGCTCCCCCCTTTCTCGCCGAGCAGCGACGGAAGAATATCCGCCAGCTGTTCAGTCTTCCAGGCGTCCGGCGGCAGCTTGAAGCCCGCGTTTCGAAGTTTTTCGGACAGCTCCGCACTCTCCGGCAGGCCCAGCCCCAGTTCTTCCAGCTTTGTGCCCAGCATGAAAATGTCTTCCGGCGTGCCGTCCATGGCCAGCGTGCCCTTGTTCATGACCAGGATGCGCGAGCAAAGCTTCGCCACGTCCGACATGCTGTGGGACACCATGATGAGCGTCATGCCCCCCCGCGCGTGCAGCGTGCGCATGATGTCCATCATTCGCTTGTGCCCTCTGGGGTCGAGACCGGCGGCGGGCTCGTCCAGGATCAGCGTGGTCGGCCGCATGGCGAGCACGCCCGCGATGGCGACGCGCCGCTTCTGCCCGCCTGATAGCTCAAAGGGCGACCGCTCGAGCAGTTCCTCCGGAACGTCCACCAGATGGGCGGCCTCCCGGACGCGCTCGGCGATTTCGGCCTCGGAAAGGCCCAGGTTCGACGGCCCGAAGGCGATGTCCTTGAAGACCGTCTCCTCAAACAACTGGTATTCCGGGTACTGGAACACCAGCCCCACCTTGCGCCGGACGGCGCGAAGATCGGTACCTTTATCAGAGAGCGACTGCCCGTCCACCAGCACTTCGCCCGTGGTGGGTTTGACCAGTCCGTTCAAGTGCTGCACCAGCGTGGATTTTCCGCTGCCGGTGTGGCCGATGAGCCCGACAAACTGCCCGTCCGCGATGGTCAGCGTCACATCGTGCAGCGCCACCGATTGAAACGGGCTGCCCGGCATGTAGATATGGCTGAGCGCCCTTACTTCAATCGACAAAGTTCCACCACCATTTCATCAACCGTCATAATGCCCTTGGGGAGCGGCACGCTTTTTTCACGCAGCTGCCCGGCGAGATCCACCATCTCCGGAACGTCCAGTCCCAGCGCCCGCACCTTTTCCACCTGTTCGAAGACCTCCTGCGGCGTGCCCTCCAGCGCGATTTTTCCCCGGTCCATCACGATGAGCCTTCCGGCCAGCGATGCTTCGCGCATGAAATGGGTGATCCAGACCACCGTAATGCCCTCGCGGTTCAGCTTATGCGCGATGGCCATGACGTCGCGCCTGCCGGAGGGGTCCAGCATGGCCGTGGCCTCGTCGAAGACGATCACATCCGGCCGCATGGCGATGACGCCCGCAATGGCGATGCGCTGCTTCTGTCCGCCGGACAGCATGTGGGGCGCGTGGCGCGCATAGTCCCCCATGCCGACCATCACGAGCGACTCGTCCACGCGCCTGCGAATCTCCGAACTGGGTACGCCGATGTTTTCAAGGCCGAAGGCAACGTCCTCCTCGACGACGGTGGCCACCAGCTGGTTGTCCGGGTTCTGGAACACCATGCCGCAGTGTCGCCGAACGTTCCAGGCGCTGTCCTT
>JAEZTD010000257.1 GCA_023443705.1 Bacillota bacterium
ACAGTGTACTGCTGATGAACCGGATTTTTTCCGACAGCCTGCCCATTTTGAGAGAACAGCTGCTATGTTCGCTCATGTCCGGCGGCATGGACGATATCAGCGTGCGTGCCGCCGCCGCACGTTATGAGTTGACGCTTGACGCGGAGCGATACGCGGTGGCGGTGCTGCGCATTGCGCCGGGTGGAGAGGATGGGCTTTCCGGTGACGAGGAGCTCGTGCGTCTGGCCGTCGTCCGGATCGTTCGAGAGGTGCTGGACGAACGCATCTCTTGCCATGCGTTCAATTACAACGGGCGCGTGGCGGTTCTGGCGATGCTCCGTGAGCCGCAGTCGATGAGCGAGCTGCTGGTTCTCATAGAAACAGTTTCGACGGTTGTCCGTGAGTTTCTCGGCGCGTCGGTAACCGCTGGCGTCGGCGAGATGTGCGTACACCTTTCGGACATTCCTTCGAGCTGTGCGCAGGCGATCACGGCGCTCAACCACTGGGCGTTGGTGGACGAAAGCCCGGTCATCTACATTCGCGACCTGAAACCACGGCTTGGCGTGCCGCTTCAAATGGACAGCCGTGCGCTCTCAATGCTTTCCGCCGCCATTCGGACGCGCCAGAAAGCCGAAATATCGGAGCGGGTTCGTGCACTCATCGGTAGACTCAGGGGCGAAAAAATCTCCTTCGGCGAGTATCAGACCTACATGTTGGAAGCGTTTGTCGAGATCATTCGGGTGGCGCGGGACATGCAGGTGGATTTCCCCCCCGCGGACAGCCCGTCCGGAAACATCGTTCAGGATTTTCTGGAAGCCCGCGACCTGGACGGGGCGGAGGAAATGCTGCTCAGGCTGTGCATGGGCGTTTCCGAGGCCATCGGCGCTGGCCGAAGGGAGAACGGCGCGCAGATCGTCCGGCAAGCGCTGGGGCTTATTGACCAGGGCCTGGGCGAGGAGGCACTCTCCATCGAGCGCGTCTGCGAAGCATTGAGCGTCAGCCCCGCTTACCTGAGGGCGCTGTTCAAACGGGAAACCGGGCAGACATTTCACCAGTATCTTACAGGTCTTCGTATGAACCAAGCCATGGACATGCTGCGCACCACGACGATGAAAACTGGGGAAATCGCCCAGAAAATCGGCCTGGGTGAGGCCAGCTATTTCAGTTATTCGTTCAAAAAACACTTTGGCATCTCGCCGTCTCAGGTGAGAAAGGATATAGACTAGCCATGTGGCGCAGATGGCGCGAAGGCAGTCTGCAGACCGCGATCATCAGTTCGCTTACGCTGATGGTGGCGGTGGTGCTGATGGCGGTGATGCTGGGGCTTGCCGCGAAAAGCAGTCAGATGGTCTACGAAAGCGCGGTCATGCAAGCGCGGCAGACCGTCACGCAGGCAAATGCGGCGCTGGGCGGGTTGATCGACGGCGCGCTGGCCACCATGGCGCTTATTAAGAGCATCGCCGAAGATCAAAAGGACATTGCGGACGCCTCGCTGGGCGATTCCATGCGCCTTCTTAAGCGACAGAATCAAGGCATTTCCAGTCTGGCGGTGTATGCCATAGACGGAACTGTGCTCTCCTCCACCATGTCCGGACAGCGGCAGAGTTCGCTTGGCATCCGCGAGGAAGCGTGGTTCAGGCGCGCCCTTGCGACGCGTCCATCCACCGTATCCATCTCTGCGCCGCACCTGCAGGGCGCCTTTGGCGGCCACTACGTCTGGGTGACCACGCTGTCGACCCAGGTGGTTTACAAGCGACTCGGCCGCGAGGAAACGGGTGTGCTTTCAATGGACATGCACTTCAGTGCCATTAGCGACCTGATGTCAGAGATCAAGCTGGGCAAAAGCGGATACGTCTACCTGCTGGGTCCCGAGGCCGAGCTGATTTACCACAACCAGCTATCTCTGATCAGGCTTGGCATCAGGCAGGAGAATACCGATCTGGTTGTGAAAAATGTGTTTGGAGAATACGATGATACTTTGAATGGACGGGAACGTTTTGTCGTCGTTCAGACGGTGGATTTCACTAGCTGGCGTCTGGTGGGCGTTTCCTACATGGATGAAGTAATGGCCGACGGCGATAAGATGCTCAGGTCGATCATCGCTTTTCTCGCAGCGGGCATCCTCATGGCGCTTTCGGTCGCGATCGTCATTGGGCGGACGATTGCCCGCCCAATGAACCGGCTGACGCAGATTGTACGGTCTGTGGAGGGCGGCGCCCTGGATGTGGACATTCCCCAACAGGGATTTTTGGAAATATCAAACCTGGCGAGCGCGTTTCACCTGATGCTGGGGCGCATTAAACTGCTGATGCGCCAGATCGTTCTGGAGCAGGAGCAAAAGCGCCTTTACGAGCTGGACGCATTGCAGGCGCAGATCAACCCGCATTTCTTGTACAACACGCTGGATTCCATCGTCTGGATGCAGGAACGGGGTCAGAACCGAGAGGCCATACAAATGGTCACGGCGCTGGCTCGGCTCTTCCGCATTTCCATTTCCAAGGGGCGGAGCATTATCAGCGTCTCGGAGGAAATCGAACACGTGCGCAATTACCTGATCATCCAGTCGGTCCGGTTCAAAAACCGCTTTACCTACTCGATCGATGCCCGGCCGGAGGCGCTCGCGCTGCAGACCGTCAAGCTGGTTCTCCAGCCCATTGTCGAAAATGCCATCGTGCACGGTCTCGCCCATTTTGCCACCGGCGAAGGGCATATCCAAATCGTTGTCGCGGTCGAAGGGAAATTCCTCGTCATGCGCGTCCGGGACAATGGGCTCGGTATGGAGCGCTCGTTTGCCAAGAGCCTTCTGACGCGGTATCCCGGCATCGGCGGCATCGGGGTGACCAACGTTCACGAGCGGATAAGGCTGACGTACGGGCCGAACTACGGTCTTGAGATCGAGAGCGAGCCGGACGAGGGGACGCTGGTGACGATCCGCCAACCGGGTTTTCCGAGGGGGGACGCCGTATGAAGCATCCCGCTCTGGCTGCGGCCGCCTCGGCGCTTTTGGCGGTCATCTTGTTCGCATGGGGATACTTTCCCTGGACTGACACGAAACCCTCCGAAGGGCCCGTCCTCGCGCTGATTCTGGACACCGGCATCGGTTTGAATTCGGCAGTTATTCGCGAGGGCGCGGAGATTGCTGCGCGCGCGCGCGGTGCGGAACTCAATTATGCCGTTCCCTCAGAATTTGAGGGCGCAGGGCGGCAACTGAAGCTTGTCACACAGTGGATGGACGAGGGCGCGGACGCGATTCTTCTGAAACCCATAAGCAAAGATGTTGCTGAAAGCGCAGCCCGTCTTTGCGCCGCGCGCGACGTTCCCCTGGTTTTTCTGGACGCCTTTAAAACGTACCGAGGCAGCGCGCCCTATGTGGGCACCGACCATCGGGCCTCGGGCGGCATGGCGGCGGATGCGCTGATTGATCTATCCGGGTCGAAGAGGCTTATGATCCTCTATCGCCAGGGATCACTCTATTCCGAGCGGCTTCAGGGGGTCTTATCCGTCGCAGAGCGCAAGGGTGTGGGCACCGAAGCGCAGGCAATCAAGGCGGATGACCCATTTGCCCAAATTAAACAGGTGGGCGAGATTATCGGGCGGATGACGGAACCAAGCGCGGTTTTGTGCCTGGACGGCGTGCTGACCAATTTCGCCGCGGACATACTGCGCGAGCGCGACATGCAAGACCAGATCGCACTGGCGGGTTTTGATTGCGATCAAGCCCATATTGATTGCCTTGTGGATGAAACCGCTCGCTTTACCGTGCTCCGCGCGCCGCTTGCGATCGGGTACGGAGGCGTCGAATGCGCGATGGACCTTGTTGTCGAACGGATCACGAAGCCTGTGCAATATGTCGATGCGACGGTGATTATGAGCAGGGAAGCGCTTGATTCAAAATACGCGCACCTGATGTTTCCGCTCATCCACTAAAACGCAGGAGGGGGGCGAATGGGTATGTGCATGAAAATCATTGCACTCGCGCTCGCGGCGGTTTTAGCAGCCGTTCCAGCCGCGGCACAGCCCGTGGTGGGGGTAGCAATTTACCGAGAAGACGACACTTTCCTGTACTTTGTCCGCGAAGCGATGGAGCAAGCGGCGGAGGGTCGAGCTTCGCTGGGAGTCCGCTTCGCGGAAAACAGCCAGTATGTCCAGAACGGCCAAATCTCCCGGCATCTCGACCTTGGCGTCGATGTGATGGCGGTAAACATGGTGGATGCGGCGTCTTCTCCGCTCATACAAGAAAAAATCGGAGCCTTCGGCATTCCCGTTGTTTTCTTCAACAACGAGCCAGACGCGGTGGACATGCCTGCCGAAGGGTGGTATTACGTCGGCACGCGTGCCGAGCAGTCAGGCATTATGGCGGGGGAGATCATGGCGGACTACTTCAGAGACAATCCCCAGGCGGACATGAACGGCGACGGCGTCATTCAGGGTGTCATCCTGAAAGGGAGCATTGGTAATTTGCACGCGGAGCTTCGGACAGAATACTGCGTGAAAGCCTTTCGTGAAGCGGGATTCGACTTCTCAATGATTGCCGTCGAAACCGCTAACTGGCAGCGCGCAGAGGCGCGGGAAGTTATGGCGGAGTGGCTGAATTCCTACACATGCATCGAAGCGGTGTTCGCCAACAACGACGACATGGCATTGGGCGCGATCGATGCGTTGAAGGCAGCCGGATACTTCACCGCAGGGCGGTACATTCCCATCGTCGGCGTCGATGCCACCGCGCAGGCCATCGAAGCGATGCGCGAAGGTACGCTGGTGGGAACGGTGCTCAACGACGCGGCAAACCTCGGCCGCGCGACGCTCAATCTTTCGCTGGCTCTGGCGAAGGGGCTACCCCTTACCGAGGAAAACGTCGACTACCCGGTCACGGGCGGGCGGTACGTATGGATTCCCCACGCCAAGGTAACGATTGACTCGCTGCCGCCGGACGGCTGACGCGCGCTGAATCATCTCGGTTCGAAGCCGCGAGGTCATGCCCGCGGCGAAAAAACGGAGGACAATGCTATGCCGACCACGCTTCTTCTGGAAGACCGGGCGCGGATTCTTGAAAGGCTTCCGTCCTTTTTTGCAAACCATATCCTGTCCGACCAGATGGACCGGTTTGAGTGCCACCGGGACGTCAACCTGATCTCCTTCGACTGGTATTTGGTCAAGCGCCCGCTGGCGGAGCCGTCCCGGGTCGTGATTTACTTTGACGCAAAAGATCTCGTTTTTCTGTTTGAAAGTGCCGAGGCGCAAACAGCTGCCGCCGCGCTGATGCGCGAACCGCCTGAAACCGCGCCTTCAGGGGCGGAATACGGCAGCGCTTACGCGCTGCACAGGTTTTTTTATGAGCTGATCAAGTTTGATACCGAAAGCCTGGAGGAACTGGAGGAGGAGATCATCGCCGCCGAAGACGGCATCATGACATCGCCCCGGCGGCAGGTCTCGAGCGCGCTGGTGCGCTTTCGACGTACGCTCTTCGTGCTCAAGCGGTATTACGAGCAGCTCAACACCATCTTCGAAGGGTTGGTGGAGAACGAGAACCGACTGATTCCGGACGACAGTCTGCGCCATTTCATCATCCTGGACGGGCGCATCGACCGGCTGTACGAAAACGTGCGAAGTCTGCGAGATTACGTTTCGCAGGTTCGGGAGGCGTATCAGGCGCAGATCGACATCGAACAGAACAGCCTGATGAAGACGTTCACCGTCATCACCGCCATCTTCCTGCCGCTGACGCTTCTGGTCGGCTGGTACGGCATGAACCTTCAGATGCCGGAATTTGCCTGGGCGCACGGGTACGCCTTCGTGATCGCGCTGAGCGTCGCTATCGTCGTTCTCTCCATCGCGCTGTTCAAAAAGCGAAAATGGCTATAGAAACGCCGCGGGACGTTGGCCCCGCGGCGCGAAGAGAAACGCGCCTCCCTAGATGAAGCCCAGGCTCCAAAGGTAGGCGGCCAGCGCCGCACCGGCGACCAGCGCAAGCCCCCACACCCACAAAAGGACGCGCCCGGCGGTCCTGAAGCCCCGCGGTACGCCCGCGTCGTGGAAGGGGCGGTGGAACTTCGTCCTCAAGGCAAAGTGGGCGATACCCGGAATGATTGAAACCAGTACCGCGACCACCCCGCCGATCAACGCGCCGTAGCCGAGGGTCAGGTTGGGGAATCGCTCGGGGTTCATCGTGAGGATCAGGCCAAAGCCGAGGGTCATCAGCGCGAGCGCCGCCAGAATGCCCGCGACGTAGCCCAAGATTCTCGTGGTCTTCATAAGCCACCTCCAAATGTGGGCCCCTGCGGTTCTTTGCCGCAATGCCCAAACCATATTATAATACAAAATTGGACGAAGCGTACGCCGATTGGGATGCAAGGATGTTAAACTTGGATGGCGAAATTAAAGCATAGGCATTGGACGAATCGCGCATTCACTTACCAATGGGGAGGGAACTGCCATGACCAATAAGGCGATCCGAAAAAAGGCGTGGAAGCTTTTCACCGAAAATTACGGAGCGATGCTGCCGATAATGGCGGTGGTATCGGCCATCTCGCTCGTCCCGGCGCTGGCTTCCGCCCTTTGGGGCGGCGGAGCCGCCGCCAAAACGATCATCTCCGCGCTGGCCTCCGCTCTGATCGCGCCGGTTTCGGTGTGCGGCGTGGCCTCCTTCGCCCTAGGTATCCTGGACGGTGAAGCGCCGCGTATGGAGCAGCTCTTCATCCACCTTCGCGACTGCCGGAGACTTTTCAAAATATGGACTGCCGCGCTTGTTGTCAGTGTATACTCGTTGGCCTTCAGTGCGGTGTCCAAACTCGTGGAGAACGCCGCAGCAGGCGAGCCATCAAACACTGGCGCTGCTCTGTTGCTCGTGGCCTTGCTGGCGGCAAGCATAGTCGGCATATGGCTGAGCACGCGCATGGCTTTATACGGCTACGCCGTCGCCCGTGCGCCCCAGGATATCGCGCTTCATTGGCTGGGCACATCCTGGCGTGCAATGAAGCGCCACGTTAGGCGGATGCTGCGGCTTGAATTCTCCGTGTTTTGGCCGCTCTTCATACCGCTTCCGTTCGTGCAGATGATCTTCCGCCGGATGGGAGAGAGTGGTATGCTGTCCCCGGCCATGGTCACGTTTCTGCCGTCACTGGTCAACAGCGCGATTTTCGTCTTCTATACGGGCTACGTTAACCTTTCGATGGCCGCTTTCGCGGATGATCGGCTGAACGAAGCGGATTACAGCCTGCCCGCGATTGTGCCTACGCCTAAGGAAGGCTAGGCCTTTCCATCATGCACGGCTTTCAGCCAGCGCCCCTCGAAGAAGCCGATATAACCCATCAGCGCGATGAATGCCGCAATGCAAACCACCGTTACGGCGATCACCACTGGATGCGCGCCCGCAAACACTGTAAAATGCTTGACCAGGATGCCGGTATAGGCCCAGACGAGCACAAGTCCGTAGGCCAGGTCTTTGGTGCGAAAGATCCACGCCGCGCCAAGAAGAAGGCCTGCGACCAGGACCGCCGCCGTCCAAAATCCCTCCGAAAGTCCCCAGCGGTCCCAGCGAAGGGCGACCAGCAGCGTCGTTGCGTTGGCGATGGTTGCAACCGTGATCCAGCCGAAGTACACGGAAAAAGGCAGGCGGATCAGGATTTTTTCCCTTGTCGACAGCGTTTTCTTTCGAAGCATGACCATGATGAGCGCGAGCGAAGCCAGAATCACAAGCATCATCGCCATGGATAACGCGATCTGATCGTAGTGCCAGAAAATGACCCATGCCGCGTTCGCCAGCGAGGTAACCGAGAAGAGTACTGCGACGCGCGCAAGGAGCTTCTCGTCCGCCTCCGCGCGGCGGCTGCGGAAGATGCCCAGCTGGTAGAGTGTGTGCAGCGCGCCCAGAATGTAGATCAGTCCACAGATCGCAAAGGTGTACCCTGCGGGCGAGAAGAGGTTGGGGTAGGCGTCCGATACCTGGCCAGTGGTTCGCCCGCCCAACGGCAGCACCTCTGCCAGGACATTGACGACGATCATCAGGAGAAACGAAACGGATACAACCGTCCTCAGGCCGATGCACCGCTTTGTATTCAAACAGTCCCCTCCTTCGGCGTGGCTTTTCATACACCATTATTTTGCCCGGGTTTTGGCGACGCAACCAATGAAAAAGCAAGAGGGACGGCGTCATGCCATCCCTCCTCCGAAGCGAGCCTATGATGTAAAGAAAGAGAGTGGTTTTCGCCCCATCAGGCGGTTAAGGTCCACGTTGCCGCCGATGCCGTTTACCTTGCCAACGCTCGTGTACTGATGCAGATCGCAGGGATAAGACGGCGTGGAGTTTACCGTTCCGTTGTTGGCGCCGTAGTGGGGAATCCAGATGAAATCAAACAGCGCCGTGTTTACGTTGTACTGTTTGTAGCGGTGGTGCGCAATGTAAGCGCCCGCCTTTTTCACGCCCAGCTCCCGCAGTCTATTGGCAAAAGCCTCGATGCTGGCCTTGGTCAGCACGGCTTCCTCGGCGTCATAGGCGTAGAACAAAGGGTTGTATTTGCTTGCGAATTCGTAGGCCTTCTCGGCTTCCTGTCGACCCTGTTCCGCGGTTGAAGCCATGCCGTAGTAATAGACGCCAAAGGGGATGCCGTAGGCCAGACATTTTGATGCGTAGGCCTTGAACTGTGCGTCGATGTCCATCTGCCCGGCCATGGAATGGCTGGCGGAATAGGTGACGCCGCAGCGCAGGATGACAAACGAAACATCCTTTTGAAGTGCGCTCCAGTTCGAAACGGTGTTCCATCGGGAGATGTCGATGATCTTTCCCTGTTTGTCAAGAGGCTCGGCAAGCACCGTGACCGCGTAATTGCTCACCTTGCCGTTCGCGGTGGTGGCGCGGATGGTGGTGGTGCCCATTTTCCTCCCGGTAACCACGCCGTTTGAAACCGATGCCACGGTTGAATCGGCGCTGGTCCACTTGACCGTCTGGCTGGCTTTTTCCGGGGAGACTGCTGCGCTGAGGTTGAGCGTCTCCTTGAGCACCACGGTGCGCACGTCTCCGATGATCTCAACCGATGTGGCCGGCGGCGCAGAGACCACAACGGCACAGCTCTTTTTTGCGCCGCCTGAGGTCTTGCAGGTGATGGTGGCTTTGCCAACGTCCAGCGCGGTCAGCACGCCGCCTTCCACCGTGACGACGCTCGGGTTGCTGGAGACCCATGCGACGGAATCAAAAATCGCGGAAGCGGGCGAGAGCGCCGCCTTCAGGGTATATTTCGCGCCGTAAGCGAGGGTCAGACTGGACTTCGAAAGCGCGATGGACTTGACCGTCGCGTGGGTTTTATAACGGCTGGAAAGAAGCGACACGCCGCTTTTGATCTTGGACGCGCTTGCGGAAGAGGCGAGCATCTGATGAGGGAGGCTTGCGCCTTTTTTCGGATACGCCGTGCCGAACGCGGAAGACGCGGCGCTAAAGCGGGCGGCGGTAACCGGTTCGCTTCCGACATAATACCTGGCCCTGCGGCCCTTCGTATCCCGAACGTCATAATGCCGCGTGTCCAGCTTTCCGGACGACACCGATTGCGTGAAGCCCAGCCGGGTGCGGGTGGCGATGCCCTTTGCCACGCCGGTTACCTGAACCCAAAGGCACGCCTTGTTTGAAGCGTCCGCCCGGAGGGAGAAGGAGACAGAACGTACACCCGAAAAGACATGGGCGTTAAAATCAAAGCCGTCCGCTGTCATTCTGACCACGGTGCCCGCCTGTACCTTGTATACGTTCAGACGGCAGGTGCGGCTTTCTCCCTTGACGGAGGCAAGCTGCACCATCTCGGGAACGCCGTCGCCCTCCAGGTCGATGAACGCCACGGCGCGGCGCGCGCGCGTCTGGGCCTGTTGGCTCGAAATGAAGCCGGTATAGAGCGTTCGCCAGTCTGCCTCGGCTGTTGCGATGGCCGGCGCCGTCCACAGAGCGATCAAAACAAACATCGCAAGGAAGGCGGTTGCTTGCAGGGATCGTCGCATGTCATCACATCCTTTGTAATATATTGTTCTTTATTATTAATTCTAATGTAATAAATTGGCGATGTCAATAGGTGGTTGCAATTTGTTCGGGTTTGTGCGATACTTTGAACGCGCGATTATCCCGGCCTTAACACAAAGTGCGCGTTTTCTGGAGGCGTTGAGATCATGAAAAGGCTTGCGGCGGCGTTGTGCGCGCTGGCGGCGCTCGCCCTTCTGTCCGGCTGCGCGGGGACCGACGAAGCGGCCAAGGAGAGTGGCATCATTTTGGGGTTTTCCCAACTGGGCAGCGAGAGCGGCTGGCGCATCGGCAACTCCCAAGACATCATGGCCGCCGCAAACCGTGCGGGCGTTCGGCTGATGTTCGAAAACGCGGAACAAAAGCAGGAAAACCAGATCAAGGCCATCCGCTCTTTCATCGCCTATCAGGTGGATGTCATCGCGTTTGCGCCCATCGTCGAGGATGGGTGGACCAATGTTCTGACCGAAGCCCGGGAGGCTGGCATCCCGGTGTTGTGTACCGACCGATTCATCAGCGAAGAGGACGCCAGCCTGATCGTCGGCTTTGTCGGTTCGGATTTTTACGAAGAAGGCCGGCGGGCGGGGGAATTCCTGATAAAAAAAGCGGACCGGATGGGCAAAAATCACCTCCGCATCGTCGAGATCACCGGCACGCCGGACTCGACGCCCATGCGCCAACGGGCGATCGGCTTCCGGGATGCCATCAAAGGCGACCAGCGGTTTGAGATCGTCCAGTCCATCTCCGGGGATTTTTTAAAGTCCAAGGGCAAGGAGTGCATGCAGAGTATCCTAAAGGAGCAGGGCTGGAGCATCGACGTCGTTTATTCCCACAACGATGCGATGACGCTTGGCGCGATCGAGGCCATTCAGGCCGAAGGGATCACGCCGGGACGGGACATCGTCATCATCACCGTGGACGGAGAGCAGGGCGCCATTGATCTATTAAAACAGGGGCGCATTAACTGCGTGGTGGAGTGCACGCCAAAGATCGGCGACATCATCATGAGCCTGGCCAAGCGGCTGGCCGCGGGGGAATCCGTGGAGCGCTACACGTATTCGAACGAAACCGTATTCACAGAATTTGACGAAAACCTTCAGGACATCCCCGCGAGGGGCTACTGACATGCGGCGCGGCATTTTCGAGCGCCTGGGGGATTCAATCCGCGGGCGCATCACGCTGTCCATCATGGTGGTGCTCCTCCTGATGCTGATCCCAGCCATTGCGTCGATCGGCATGATGACCAGCTATTCCCGCCAGTACCACGACGTCATCACGCGGATGGACAGGATTTCCTCGCTTTCACCGGTCATCAGCGACCACCTTCTGGGCGAAATGTGGTCGATCGTCGCTGGTCGCGTGACGTTTGACGATGGCGACCAGTACAAGACCCTTGACAAGGTTTGCCAGGAGATGGACGCGCTGATCGCTGCGGACTCCGCCAGCCAGCTGGAGATGACCGTGGCCCGGCGCACGATGGACACGCTGCGCCGTTATATTGAAAACCTGGGCGTTCAGATGCTGGCGGGCTCCACCGTGGATCAGGATGAGCAGACGCTGATCGAGATCCGAAACGTCGGTTCCTTGGTGGTGGACATGCTGGGCGACGCGATCACCGCCGAAATCGACGCTTCAATGGCCGCCAGCAATCAGCTGCAGCGTGTGGTCAGGCTGACGCTGTTCATTGAGCTCTGCCTCCTTCTGGTGGCGCTCACCTTCGCGTTCATCGCCCAGAAGTCGCTGGGCCGGGCCATCGGGCGGCCCATCGAACAGCTTCGAGACTTTGCCGGCATGATCGCTGGCGGCCATCTGGACGTGCGCGCGCCGGAACCGGGGGTTTCGGAGCTGAGCAAACTCACCGGCAGCCTCAACACCATGGCCGCCAAGCTTTCGGAACTGATCGAAGAGAACAAGCGCGAGCAGGAAAACTTGAAAAAGAGCGAGATGCGCGCGCTGCAGGCACAGATTGCGCCGCATTTCCTGTACAATACGCTGGACGCGATCATCTGGCTGGCGGAAGCTCGAAAGACCTCGGAAGTCATCGTCGTCACCCGCGCGCTCTCCAATTTTTTCCGGATCTCGCTGTCCGGCGGTCAGGACTGGATCACCATCCGCCAGGAGGTCGACCACCTGGAGGGCTATCTGACCATCCAAAAAGTGCGCTACCGCGACATTCTGGATTACGACATTCAGGTGGACGAGTCGCTCTACAACCTGTACATTCTGAAGCTGGTCATCCAGCCGCTGGTGGAGAACGCCATCTACCACGGCATCAAGAACAGGCGAGGCGGCGGCAAGCTCTGGGTGACGGTAGAGCGCAGGGGGGGAAACCTCTCCGTCCGCGTTTCGGACAACGGCGCGGGCATGGCCGAGGATCGGCTTCGCCTGGTGCGTCAGGCGTTTGACGGCACCGGTGCGCCCGATGCCGAATCGGGCTACGGGCTCTACAGCGTGGACAAACGCCTCAAACTCTACTACAACCAGCCGGAAGGGCTGAAGGTTTCCAGCGCGCAGGGGGAGGGCACCTCCATCGAGTTCTCGGTGCCCATTCAGTTCAGTCGGAGGGATGGAGATGTATAAGGCTTTTGTGGTGGACGACGAAATCGTCATCCGGGAGGGCATCCGCAACAACTTCCCGTGGGAGGAGAGCGGTTTCCTTCTGGCCGGGGAAGCGCCGGACGGCGAAATCGCGCTGTCGATGCTGCAGGACATCAAGCCGGACATCCTGATCACCGACATCAAAATGCCCTTTATGGACGGTCTTACGCTCTGCCGCAAGATCGTGCGCACGATGCCGTGGATTCACATCGTGATCCTTTCCGGCTACGATGATTTCTCTTACGCCAAAGAAGCCATATCGCTGGGCGTTAAGGAATACCTTTTAAAGCCCGTCAGCGCACAGGAACTGGGCGAGGTACTCCGGCGCATCGCCGCCAGCATTGACGAGGAGCGCCGCCAGCAGGCGGACTACGAAGCGATGCGGCGCCAGCTGGATTCGTCCAGCCGCTACATGCAGGAAAGGCTGATGCTGGAGCTTCTGTCTGGCGCGCCGGGTGAAAACGTACTGGAAAAGGCCAGAAAGCTGCGCATTAACCTATTGGCCCGGTGGTACCGTGTGATGCTGATCGCGGCGGGCGAACAGGACGACATGCTGCTGGTGCGCGCCCATGCCCAGCGATTGGCGGAAGGCTCCGGCGGCGCGGTCAACCTGTGCGAAACCGGCGGGCGCATCGCCGTCGTCGTCATGGGCGACAACGCCGAGGATCTGGAGGAGCGCGCCTTTGCCTTCGCCCAGGCGGTCAAATACGAGGTGGAGCGCTCGGTGGGTATTTCGCTGCGCGTCGCCATCGGCGCGCCCGCCGAGGGCATCGAGGGCGTCGCGGGGTCCTACGCTTCGGCCCAGGATGTGCTCAAGGGCATGTCGGCGAGCGCCGCAGGCACCCGGATCATGGACACCGTCGACCTGGGCATGCAGGTGGGCGCAAAGCTCATGGGCCTCGACGTGGTGCCGCTGTTCGAAAAGCTTCGCTACGCATCCAGCCAGGAAGCCGAAGAGATCCTTCAGAACCATTTTGATTCCATCGGCACCGTGGCCCGCCAGTCGGTCATCATGGCAAACTACCTGTACGTTGACATCCTGCTTGCCGCCATGCGCGTCATTCGCGAAAACGGCGGCGACCCGTCGGAGATCATCCCGGAGGCGGTGCAGCAGCAGTCCGCCGGCGTCCGGGATTTTTCCGGGCAGGAGGACATGGTGGACTCCGCGCGGCAGATCCTTCTTAAAGCTATCCAGTTCCGCGACAGCCAGACCATGTCCCGCTACGGATCGGTCATTCGCAGCGCCTGTGCCTACATCGACCAGAACTACAT
>JAEZTD010000263.1 GCA_023443705.1 Bacillota bacterium
TGCCTGATGAGCCACAATCCGCTGGATCTGGTCGTAATCATGCTGGGCACCAACGACACCAAGGCGCGCTTTGGCATGAACGCCTTTACCATCGCCCAGTGCGCCCAGCAAATGGTGCTGATCGCGAAGCAATACGCCGCCGCGCCCGGCGGAAAGCCCACGAAGGTGCTGCTCGTCTCCCCCATCCTCGTGGCGGACGACGTGGATAAGCGCATGTTCGGCGCGGCATTCGGCGCAAAGGCAGCGGAGGTTTCCCGAGGCTTTGCCCGCGAGTACCACCGGGTGGCGACATTGACGGGGGCGGAATTTCTGGATGCCGCGAAGGTCACCGATCCGTGGCCGCAGGACGGCATCCACATCCCCCGGGAGGGACAGGAGGCGTTCGCCCAGGCGCTGGCGGAAAAAATTCAAACGATCTTCGAAAAGGAGGGTTGACGATGGACAATTTTTCCTTTTACATCCCCACCCGCTTTGAATTCGGCCAGGGCTCGGAGGAGAAGGCCGGGCAGATGATCGCCTCCCTCGGCGGCAAGCGCGCGCTGGTGCATTACGGCGGCGGCTCGGTTGTAAAGAGCGGGTTGCTCTCGAGGGTACTCCGCTCGCTGGACGAAGCGGGTATCGCCCACGTGGAGTTGGGCGGCGCGCTGCCGAACCCGCGGGACGACAAGGTCTACGAGGGCATCGCCCTCGGCCGCGAGTTCCAGGCGGACTATATTCTGGCAGTGGGCGGCGGCAGCGCCATCGACTCCGCCAAGGCCATCGCGACGGGCATCCCCTACGAGGGCGATTTCTGGGATTTCTTCTCGGGCAAGGCGCTGCCGGAAAAGGCGGTGCCGCTGGGCGCCGTATTGACGCTGGCCGCCGCGGGCAGCGAAAGCTCGAACAGCTGCGTCATCATGCAGAAGTCCACCCTCACCAAGCGCGGCCTGGGCCATGAGCTCAACCGCCCGCAGTTCGCGCTGATGAATCCGGCGCTGACCTTCACGCTCCCGCCCTACCAGACCGCCTGCGGCGCCACCGACATCATGGCGCACATTCTGGAGCGGTACTTCACCAACACACCGGATGTGGATGTGACCGACCGGCTGTGCGAGGCACTTCTGCTCACCGTCATCCCGGCTGTCAAACGGGCGCTTGAAAACCCGGAGGACTACGACGCCCGATCTCAGCTGATGTGGGCGGGCACCCAGGCCCACAACAATTCCTGCGGCGTGGGGCGCATGGGCGACTGGGCCAGCCACCAGATCGAGCACGAACTGAGCGGCCTGTACGACGTGGCCCACGGCGCGGGGATGGCGGTAGTGCTGCCGGCGTGGATGCGCTTTACCATGTCCCACGATATCAGCCGGTACGCGCAGATCGCAGTGCGGGTGTGGGGCGCGGAGATGGACTTTCAGAATCCGGAGCGCACCGCCCTCGAGGGCATCGAGCGCTTTGAGCAGTTCCTTAGGGACATCGGCATGCCGGTGACGCTAAAGGAGCTGGGCGCGGATCCGAAGGACATCCCCTTCATGGCCGAAAAGACGCGCCGCGGCCCCGACGGCAAGACCGGCAACTTCGTTAAGCTCGACACACCGGAGATCGAAGCCATCCTGCGCATCGCGGATCGATGAGGCAATAAACGCGGGCAGCGAAAAGCGGAGGCCCGGCAGGCCTCCGCTTTTCGGTTATGAAGCAAGCGGACGAGGGGAAGGAGAATGGGGGGGATCGCCCGCGTGTTTCCCTGATGGCCGGCCGCTTCCGCCCGCTCCTTTGGCGCAGCCCACATTTATGGGTCTGTTGTGACGGATGCCCCGGCCGCGGCGGAGACTGATCCGGATTCCCGGAAGCCTGTCCCCTGCCGACACCTAAAGTATAACAAGCCATTTTGTCCGGTGTGCGGTGTGAATGTGTCAAAATTCCGAATGTTTACATATGCGAAAGGCATGGCGCGCCATGCCCAAGAGGAGTCTTCATGAAAGCAAGTCCCGTAGGCCGCCTGATGGCGGGTGCGTTCCTTTTGTGGATGTCTGTGTACACCTACCCGTCGTTCCTCCCCGCCTACATAAAGGCCGACCTCGGCGCAACGCCGGTGATGGTGGGCATGGTCGTGGGCAGCTACGGTTTCACGCAGATGCTGCTTCGAATCCCGCTGGGCGTTTTTTCAGACATGCTGCGCCGCAGGAAGCCCTTCCTGATTGGCGGCATGGTGGCCTCGCTGTTGTCCGCCGTGGGACTGGCCCTCGTTAAAACGCCCGCCGGCGCGCTCCTCTTTCGCGGCCTGGCGGGCGTGGCAGTATCCACCTGGGTGGCGCACATCGCGCTCTATTCGCAGCACTTCGATCCTTCGGAGACCGCCGACGCGATGGGGCGGCTGTCCGCCGCGCAGTACGGCTCGCAAATGGCGGCGATGCTCTTGGGCGGGCTCTTGGCGCAGCACGTCTCTCCGGCGGCAGCGTTCCTTCTGGGAGCGCTGGCGGCCGTGGCGGGGTTCGCGGTGGTGGCGGGCGTGCCCGAAACACCCATGGAGAAAGCGCCTTCGCCCCGCGTGCTCTTCACAGTGGTGGGCGATCGGGCGCTAATCATCTCGACGCTCTTGGCAACCGTCTATCAATTCGCGGCCTGGGGCACCGTGCTGGGCTTCACCGCCAACTGGGCCAGCGAGGTGGTGGGGCTCGGCGCCTCGGCACTGGGCTTTTTGTCGGCCACGCTTCAGGTGACCAATGTGGCGCTGTCCCGCTTCAGCGGCCCGATCACCAGAAGGTTCGGCCAGCGCCGCGTGTTGGCCGCGGGCTTTATCGCCTGCGCCGCAGCCAGCGCGCTGTTCGCCTTCTCTTACAG
>JAEZTD010000353.1 GCA_023443705.1 Bacillota bacterium
TACAGATACTGGTAACGCTATCCACACCTCTAGTCAGTGCGACGCCCGGAAATCCCGAAGGATTTCAGGCGCACGCAGGCTTTCTCCCTCTGCATTGAAAAAATCGCAGGGTTTTTCGATGCCTTGAATGCGCCGCTTTCGCGGCGCATCATACTTATTGCTATGGATTATTTCGCTTCTTCAGGCTCGATGCAGCCCTGGGAGAATTCCGCGGAACAGGCCATCTCGATGTCGTTGTCCGCTTCCTGATTCACCTTTACATCATCGGGGTGTATCGCATGCTTCATGGCTCATCCCTCCTGTTCTTTAGTTCATATATACCGTGGGTTGAGCGGTTTGAAACAGCGTCTCTCCTAAGCACCCCGCAGAAGTTTCCGGCCGCGCCGTCACAGCGACGCGAAAAAATCCCTGAGCGCGCCCCGGGTTTCAGCGTCCAGCATCGCATCCGGGACGCCGCGCACCGCGCCTTCAAGGCCATACAGCATGTGAAGACACGCGCCCGGGTCCACCGCTGCGCGAATCTTCAGAAAAGCGGAACGCGCACCCGCTTCCCGAAGCGCCTCGGGCGTCGCAATGCCGACATCCATCAGGTTTTTCTCCAGAACCTTCCCAACGTTTGGCAATTTCCGAAGCTCCATATCTCCACCGCCCCCATGGATTTTTCGGTGAAATTATACCACACCCCGCCGCACAGCGCCAGCAAAACCCGCAGAAGCGCAGGCTCGACCATCGACGCAGTCTCCGCAAGCTTCAATCGTGCCCGGCGGCGTGTACGCCGGTCGCGGAACAGCGCCACCAGTACTGAGCCTGGTGGCGCTATCTGTACCTTAAGTCAGCGCGCCGCCCGGAAATCCGTGAGGATTTCCGGCGCACGCAGGGTTCCCCTCGCACCCGCAAAAACCCGAGGGGTTTTCGATGCCTTGAACCCGCAAACCCACGCGGGGCTTTCGTGCGCCGCGGGCGTCACTCGGGCGGTTGGTCGTGGGTCGCATAGAGGCTGGCGTAGTTTTCGTCCTCTTCCTCGCTCTGTGGCAGCGAAGGCATGAGTCCGGTGCACTCGGTGGCGGACGCGACCCGGCTCAGTTCGTAAAACGGATCCTGCTTGCGCCTTCTGGTCCCCTTCATCAAAACACCTCCCGCTCCTATTGTCCCCGCCGAGAAAAACGGCATTCAGAACAACATACGCCATCCTATGCGTAGCGAGCGGGCCGCGTTTTCGTTTTCTACCGATGGCTGCGGCAATGCGGCAATGCTATTCGATGTTTCGGTGCCGCGCCTCCATGTCTGAATAGCTCAGCCCCATCGCATCCTTGACGAGGATCGCGACCACGTCCATCAGCAGGTACAGGTGCTGCTCAAACTGGTTGCCCATCGGCTGCACGGTGGGCACTACGTCGTGCTGGCGCGGCGCGTCCGGGCCCATGGATTTTTCGTCTAGGTAGACCGTCGAATGGACGAAGAGGATCAGGTCCGCGTAGGTCTTCGCGAGGTTCCCCTCCGGGAGCCCGGTGACCATGGCGATCTTCGCGCCCGCCTCGTGGGCGCGCCGGACGAAATAGCGGTGGATGCCCACGTCGCCCCGTCCGTCCGCCAGAATGAACAAATCGCCCTCGTGCATGCCGACGGTCGTGTCGTCAAAGAGCCAATATGCGCGCTTCCCGAGGTGTGCCAGCCGCATCGCGAAGCCGCGCATTGAAATGCCCTCGCGCCCTGATCCGTACACGAATATATTCTCCGACTTCGCGACGGCGTCCACAAACGCCTCGAGCTGCGCCATGTCCAGCTTTTCAAAAACCTTTCGGTGTTCGTCCACGATCGCCCAGGTGAGGTTGTCATAGGTTTCGCGCATTGCCATACGCCCTTTCATTTCCCGGTTCAAGAGCCCAACGGTTATCCCGCGCCGACTGCGGCGCGCCCTGTCGACACGCAAAATCGCCAAACCATGCCATGTTCGATGCAAGTGAAAGCGTCCTGCGTTCGCCTGAGCGTCCCGGAATGTCGCTACGCCCGCTTTCGCAGGTATTTCACCAGTTCGGTGCCGGCCTTTGCACCCTCGTGAACCGCCTTGGCTACCTGCAAAAAACCGCCGGTGCAGTCGCCCGCCGCGTACAAACCCGGAATCGAGGTGGCCATGTTCTCATCGACCACGATGCGGTTGCCCGCCGTCTCCGCGCCCACCTTGCGCGCGAGGTCGGCGCTGCCCGCCACGCCGTAGGCGATGAACAGCCCGTCCAGCTTCAGGCGCTCGCCGCCCGACAGCACGGCCGCCCGGATAACGTCGTCCCCCTCCACCGCCTCCACCTTCTCGGAGCGCACGAGGAGCCCTTCCGGCAGCGCAAATTTCGGCGTTTCTCCGTCGGTCAGGAGCGTCACGGTCTTGGCCAGCGGCAGAAGCTCCATTGCCTCGTGCAGCGCGTACTCGCCCGCGCCCATCACGGCCACATCCTTGCCTCGGTAGAAGAAGCCGTCGCAGGCGGCGCAATAGCTCACGCCCCGGCCCTCAAATTCGCCCAGTCCCTTGACAGGCGGCGTCTTCCGGGGAGAACCGGTGGCAATGATGACGCCGTCCGTGGGATACCGTCCCCCGGTCGTCAAAACGACCAGCGTATCCTCCACCGCGAAGCCCACGACCTCGTCCTCCAAAAATTCCACGCCCAGCCGCCGCGCGTTATCGACGCCGTTCTGCCACAGCTTGAGCCCCGAAATGGGCTCGGCAAAACCGTAGTAGTTTTCGATTGCCTCGGCTTTTTCCAGTGCGCCCGGACCCTTATGGATGACCAGCACATGCTGCCCGGCGCGCCGCGCGTACAGCGCCGCCGATATGCCGGCGGGACCCGATCCGATGATGACGACCTTCGCCATTCGATCGCCTCCTTTTGTTCCCATTATACCACGTCCACGCGCCCCGGAAACGTGACCAAATCACTGGAAACGAACTTTTGGCGCACGGTTGACAGCCCATGCCGTCGCGGGTATCATGATGGTATATCAGTACAGGAGGCGGCGGCATGCGCTTTTATGGACGACCATCCACGTAAAGGATATGGAAAAATCTCTCGGCTTCTACCGGGACGTTGTGGGGCTTGATCTGAAGCGGCGCTTTGGCGGCGCGCCGGGGCCGGAGATGGCCTTTCTCGGAGGCGACGGCGGCGAGGTGGAGCTGATCTCGAACGGCTCCGGCAAGGAGGCAAAAATTGGCAGCGGCATCTCGATTGGGTTCGAGGTGGATTCTCTCACCGATAAGATGGCCTTCATCCGGGAAAAGGGCGTTGATATCACCGGCGGCCCCATCCAGCCAAGCCCCAGCGTCCGCTTCTTCTTTGTGAAGGACCCGGACGGCCTCGCCGTCCAGTTTGTGGAAAACATCCGCTGATACCAATCCGAAACAATAATTCTTCGTCGGACCGGATCTTTTCGCCGAGAACTGTGTCGCCTTCCGCTAAAATAGCGCTGCATTTCACGCCGAAGGCGTATCCCGAAGGGTTTCCTCGCTCCGGTTCCTTGTTCTCAATCGGAAATCTCTCGGACCTTTGGAATGATTAATATTCCTACTTGGTATAAACTCATTTAAAAAGTGGCTACTTCGCATCATCGCGAAAGGAGCGCCTTTTTATTGCCTTTCATCCCGGCTGTGGCGCGCGCTTTTTGCGCTTCATCCCACTGGCGGCGACGATGTCGATCATCGTGCGCGCAAGCGAGCGCGTCTTATAGCCCAGTTCCCGCGTGGCCTTTTCATGGGAATAGAGCGCGTTTCTGGTGGCGGTTTCGAGCGCGTAGCGGGTGAACAGCGGCGCGCTGCGCGTCACGCGGTAATAGGCCTCCGCCAGCGGCGCGAAGAAAAGCGCCACCTTGGCGGGCAGATACAGCCGGATCCGCTTGAGGCCCGCCGCGCGGGTCAGCGTGTCGAGCAGTTCCCGGAAGCTTACAAACCGGTTGGACAGGATGTAGCAGGCACCGCTTTTTCCGCCATCCGCCGCGGCCAGGATGCCCTCCGCTACGTCCCGAACGTCCACAAAGTCAAATCCCCCGCGAACCGCCGCCAAGAGCCTGCCCCGAAGGCAGGCGCTGATCAGCCGCGCCGAGCCCACCGCCGGGTTGGCGTGAGGGCCGATGATGCCGGTTGGATGTACGCAGACCGCGTCGAGGCCGTCCTTCGCCCGCTCCAGCACCAGCCGCGTGGCCTCGGCCTTGCTCTTGTCGTAGGGGCCTGACACATCCTCCGGGTCAAACGCCTCGATCTCCCGCATTACCTGCCCGCGGGGCAGCGTCGGGATCGCGTGGACGGAGCTGACGTAGACCAGCCGCCGCGCGCCGAAGCGGGCGCAGGCATCCACGACATTTTTCGTGCCGCCCACATTGACATCGTAAAGCCGCCGGTTGGGCCGGCCGGTGATCTCCACGATGCCGGCGCAGTGGACGACCACCGCCTCCCCTTCCGCGCCGTCAAACAACCGGATGCTCAAGGCCTCGGCGTCCCGGACGTCGCCGAAGACCTGTTCGAGGCGCGCAGAGTCCGGCACGAAGGGCGGGAACGCCTCCCCCGGCATCAGAAGCGCCCGCACCCGGTCGCCCCGTTCGATAAGCGCTTTGACCACATGGCTGCCCAAATGCCCGGCGGCCCCTGTCACGAGATAGATCGACATGGTTTTCCCCTTTGCGCGAAAGATAATGGGTGTGCGGCCCGCACCGGACCGCACACCCATTATAATGCCCCGAAATCCCCTCCCGCAATGGACAGATCCATTCGGACTGTTCGGAAACGAACACCGCGTGCGCGGCCTGCTCGTTTTCAGACGGGCCGAGAAAAAGTCGAATCCCGTTGCCGCAGCCGGTTCCCACTATTGCCGCTGCTTTGTCACAATGCGTCAACTGTGGCGGATAAGGCCGGGCACGCGCTTTGCGATCTCCATCACCACAACCGGCACGAGCGCGAACAGGAGCGAAAGGCCGTACATCCATGGGGCGAGCAGCGTCAGCCCAAAGGCCGCGGAAACCGGCGGGATGAACGCGACCAGCGCCACCACGAGGATGGAGGCTGCCGCCGCGCCCACAAGGCTTCGGTTGGTGAACGGACCGAGCGCAAACAGCGAGCGCGCCGAGCGCATGTTGAATGCGTGGAACACCTGCGTCAGCGCGAGGATCAGAAACGCCATCGTCCGCCCGGCAGTCAGGTCGTCCGCCCCGCCCTGGCCGACCACAAAACCCGCCAGGGTCAGGATCGCAAACATCGCGCCCTGCAGCAGAATGCGAAGGCCGTACCCGTCCGCAAATACGCCCTCGTCCCGGGGTCGGGGTTTTCGCTCCATCACGTCCTTCTCCGGCGCTTCCATTCCCAGCGCGATGGCCGGCAGGCTGTCGGTGACGAGGTTGATCAGAAGCAGCTGCATCGAGAGCAGCGGCGATTTCCGAAAGAAAACCATAGCAAAGAACACCGTTAGGAGTTCGCCGACGTTGGTGCCCAAGAGGAACCCCACCACGCGGCGGATGTTGTCGTAGATCGACCGTCCTTCCCGTACCGCCGAGACGATGGTGGCAAAGTTGTCGTCGGTCAGCGTCATGTCCGCCGCGCCCTTGGCCACATCGGTGCCGGAGCCCATCGCGCATCCGATGTCGGCGGCCTTGAGCGCCGGCGCGTCGTTGACGCCATCGCCGGTCATCGCCACCACCTGCCCCTTTTTTTGCCAGGCGCGCACAATGCGGATCTTGTCCGAAGGCGTCACCCGCGCGTAGACCGAGATGCGTTCGACCCGACCGTCCAATTCCTCCTCGCTCATGGCGGCGAGCGCTTTTCCGTCCACCGCCTCGTACCCGTCCCTCAGGATGTCGAGATCCCGGGCGATGGCGGAGGCGGTCAGCGCATGGTCTCCTGTAATCATCACGGGCCTGATGCCCGCCCTGCGGCAGACGGCCACCGCCTCTTTCGCCTCCGGCCGCGCCGGATCGATCATGCCCACGAGGCCGATCAGGGTAAGGCCGCTCTCCAGCGCGTCGTCGTCCGGGGCTTCATCAAGGGGCGGGACCTCTTTCACAGCAACCGCCAGCACGCGGAGCGCCTTTTTGCCCATCTCGCCCGCCGCCTCGAGCGCCGCGCCCACGTCGCCCTCACACCGCCCCGCCAGCACGTCCACCGCGCCCTTGACGATCACCACATTTTTCCCGTCCATCCGGTGTACGGTGGTCATGCGCTTTCGGTCGGAGTCGAAGGGAATTTCATGAACGCGGGGGTGCGCCGCGTCCAGCGCGGCCTTGTCCAGCCCCGCGTGCAGCGCGGCGGCGACGATGGCAGTCTCCGTGGGGTCCCCGATGTGCCTTTCCGCGCCGTTTTCAACGGTCACCCTGCCGTCCGAACAGAGCGCCGCGTAGCGGAGCACCTCGTGCGCGCCGGAGGCATCGCCGCCTTCAAGCGCCGCAAGGGTGCCCGTTTGGGCGTCGTAGACGTGGGTCAGCGTCATGCGGTTCTGGGTGAGGGTACCGGTCTTGTCGCTACAGATGACCGAAGCGCTGCCCAGCGTCTCCACCGCGGGCAATTTCCGGATAATCGCGCCGCGCCTTACCATCCGCTTGACGCCGAGCGACAATACGATGGTCACAATCGCCGGCAGGCCCTCCGGAATCGCCGAAACCGCCAAGGAGACGCTGGTCATGAACATTTCCATCAGAGGAATGCCGTCGATCAGCCCGACCACAAACACCACCGCACAGGCGGCGAGGGCGGTGATGCCCAGCGTCTTGCCCAACTTCGCCAGCTTCTGCTGCAGCGGGGTCTGGGCGTCGAACTCCCCTTCCAGGAGCCTCGCAATATGGCCCACCTCGGTCGCCATGCCGGTGGCGGTGACCGCCGCGCGGGCGCGGCCGTACTGGATCGAGCCGCCGGAATAGACCATGTTTCGCCGCTCGGCCAGCGCCGCGTGCGGCTCGATCTGCGCGCCGGCGTCTTTTTCCACAGGAACCGATTCACCCGTCAGCGCGGATTCCTCCGCCCGCAGGCTGAACGACTCCACGAGCCGCGCGTCCGCGGGCACGAAATCCCCCGCTTCGAGAAGGATCACATCGCCCGGTACGAGTTCCGAGGCCTTCAGCGTCACGACTTCGCCGTCCCGAACCACACGGGCGGCGGGCGCGGAGATGCTCTTGAGCGCTTCCAGCGCCTTCTCCGCCTTGCCCTCCTGCAGCGCGCCCAGCGCCGCGTTCAGAACGACGATCAGAAGGATCAAAAGCGGCTCTATGTAGCCGTGCCCCTCGTAGACCGCGACGCCCATCGACACCGCCGCCGCTGCGATCAAAATCAGGATCATCACATCCATGAACTGCTGAAAAAAGCGCGTCCAGAACGTCTTGGGCGGCTTCCCCGCGAGCGCGTTTTCGCCAAAGCGCTCCATGCGGGACTGGGTCTCCCGGCTGGTCAGTCCGCGCCCGACGTCCGCGCCGAGCTTTTCCAGAACCTCTGAAGCCCCCAGCGCGTGAGGCGCTTCCGGCAGGCGATCCATCGTTACCACTCTCCTCATTCATTCCGGCTCGGGAATCGATCTCGTCATCAGGGTACCACGTTTGGCCGTGCCGCAACACCCAAAACCGCCAAAATGTCGAAAAAACCTCTTCAATTGCTTGCCAGGGCGGAAAACCGGGTATATCAAGAGCGTATTTTTCGCATCACGGAGGATGGTATGCGTGTTGGTTATGCTTGCCTTGCGCTGGGCGTAAAGGGTTCGGAACTATCGAGCTGCACCATGAAAAACGCGGACGCGGCACGCCTCGCCGCGCTGATCCTCCACAACCTTTCCGCCCTCGAGCGCATGGTGGACTACAATCTGGAAAACGGCGTCCGCCTGTACAGGATATCTTCCGATCTGATTCCCTTCGGCTCGAGCCCGGTAAACCGGCTGGACTGGCCGGGGCTGTTTCGCGCGGATTTTGAACGCATCGGGAAAAAAATCCGCGCCGGCGGAATGCGGGTTTCGATGCATCCCGGGCAGTACACCGTGCCTGGCGCACCGGACGAGGGCGTCGCCGCCCGGTCGGTCGAGGACCTCGCCTACCACGCACGCGTGCTGGACGCGCTGGGCACGGGCACCGATTCCAAGATCATCCTGCACCTCGGCGGCGTGTACGGGGACAAGAAAACCGCGCTTGAGCGCTTCCGCGCGCGGTTTGACGGGCTGGAGCCCGCCATCCGGCGGCGCGTCGTTCTGGAAAACGATGAAAAGTGCTACAACATCAATGACGCGCTTGAGACCGGCCTGCGCCTGACAACACCGGTGGTCTTCGACAACCTGCACCACGAGGTCAATCCCTCCGGCCCTCCCGACGCGCGTTATTGGATCGACGCCTGCCGCGAAACCTGGAAGCTGCCAGACGGCCCGCAGAAAATCCACTATTCTCAGCAGGACCCGCTCAAAAAGCCCGGCGGCCACAGCGCGACCATCGGCGTCCGTAAGTTCTTGAATTTTGTCGAAGCGGCGGGCCGCGAAGACCTGGACATCATGCTGGAGGTCAAGGACAAGAACCTGTCCGCCATCAAGTGCGCGCTGTGCGCGGCCCCGGCTCCCGGCCCGCGGGCGCTGGAGCGGGAATGGGCGCGGTACAAGTACGCCGTGATGGAGCGCAGTCAGGCGGCGTATTTGGACATCCGAACGCTTTTTGGACATGGACGCCCCGCCCCCCTCGCGTTTTACGAGCTGGTGGAGCGCGCGCTGACCCTTCCGGTGGAAGCGGGAGGCGCGGCAAACACCGCCGAGCATGTCTGGGGGTACTTCAAGAACAATGCAACCGTGGCGGAAAAATCCGCCTTCTTCAAAGCACTTGCCCGCTATTGCGAAGGGCACGGCACGCTGGAGTCCGTCAAGCGCAGGCTGATGGCGCTGGCGGAGAAATACGGATCGGACTATCTCTCGGAGGCCTATTACTTCTGGCTGTAACCGCAAGGGCGCACCAGCTGGCCGGAGCGCCCTTGCGTTCAGCGTTATTCGATGGTCACGCCGCCGCTTGCAAGGGCGACGACCGTCACCGTGCGCACAGTACCATCTGTGACCTCAGCGGTGAAGGCAAGCATGAGGCGCGCATCCGCGCTTACGAAGATGTCCAGGCCGGATATTCGCCCTGCTGCCGCCGCCCCCTGCGGCAGAACTCCAGTCAAAACGGGCAAGAGGGAGACATCCGTGCCGGGAATCGGAGAGTAGACATCGCTCAGTCCTGTCGCCTGATAGAGTTGCGCGGTGATCGTCACTACCGTGCCGGATAGCGGCAGCGGTGAAGCCAACCGCATATATGCCGCGACGGAAGTGATGACCCCATCGCGAGGCATCACGAAGGCGAACGCAGGCTGTGCCGTCATGTTGATTTGATCGCCTGTCAACGGGATTTGGCTTGCGCTGCTGCCAAAGGCAAGCAGGCCTGCGTTAATCGGGTCGCCCAGTACATCTGTGGAGAAAGCAACGGCCAACGCGGATGCGAAGGGTATGATCGAGCCATCTCCGTCATCACCACTCGGGCCGGTGGGGCCGGTGGGACCAGTGGGGCCGGTCGGGCCGGTCGGGCCGGTCGGGCCGGTC
>JAEZTD010000393.1 GCA_023443705.1 Bacillota bacterium
TAATTGGACGGCCAGTACAGAGAGCCGCTACGGTCAAAGGACAGCCGCTCCTCCATCTGAAGGGGCGTTACGGTGCTTCCGGTGCGGAAGGACTCCGTCATGGCGAGCGAGGTCACGGCGCAGCCGATCTTCTTCATGGTCTTGCCGGACGCACCCACCTCCGCGGACGCCCAGCGGCTGTCCATCTGTTTGTAGCTGGGCACCTTGAGGGATATGGCCGGGTAAGCTTCGGCCTTCGCCAGCGCGCCGGACGCCGCGGACAGCACCAGTGCGATCAGACATATCGTGACGGTCAGATGTTTCGCAATACGTTTCATTGTTGCCTCCTCATTGCGGGAATGCATACACAGTAACACAATGCGAAACATTTATCCAATGGCAATGGGTGGAAGGCTTGGCTCGCGATTGTCGATGCGGAGGACTGTGTCATTCCGCTAGGGTGTCACAGGTACGGGCTGGGCTGACCCGGGCGAATGCCGTGGGCTTTTTGGTTTTTGTCGATGCTGCCGTTTGCCCAGCGGGCCATCAGCCTGACGGCGATGGAGGGCAGGCGCAAAAGCGCTTTTTCGTACACCGAGTCAGGGCTGTCCTCGCCCCGCGCCACGTGGCCGAAGAACACATCCAGCTGTTTTTTGACTTTTTTGCCATTGGGCAGCTTGCTAAGGTCCTCGCCGTTCAGCATCGCGCCGAGGCCCATCACAAACCCGCCGCCGTAGGATAGGCCGCAGGATTTCGCGAACAGCCTGAGCGCCTCCAGTCCGCTCCGATGCGTATGCGCGGTTGGCATGCCGCCCTGTATCACGCCGTAGACCTTCTGCCCCCGGTGCGCTTCGGGGTGTGCGGCCAATGCTTCCAAAAATGCGTAGGTGTCGGCGGGGAAGGTGTTGACGTAGCAGGGCCCGAGGACGACCAGTATGTCCGCGTCCCGGAAGGCGTCCGCGAGCGTCTCCATTCGGTTCAGATGGGGATACAGCGCGAGGCGCGAAACGGCATGGCCCTGCGTTTTGAGAAAGGCCTCCAGAATCCCGGCCAGCATGGCGCTGGTGCCTTTCGCGCGGGGGCTGGCGTTGACCAGAAGATAGCGTTTCATGCGCCGACGACCTCCCTTGCGATCGCCTGAAGCGGCCAGTCCTTTAATTCGGCGCCGCCGGTATGGGCGCGGCCGACGCCTCTTGCGATGATGAGGGTCTCGTTTATCAGCGCCTTGAAGGCCTCCGCCTCGTCGGCGTCCGCGCGCTCCATAACGCCCAGCGCGAAGTAGCGAAAGGCTCTCCCGATAAAGCCGCCCTTGGTCATTTCCCTGTTGACCACGAAGTAGTGAGGGTCCATGAGGAGGCCGAACTTGTCGATTACCCGCTTCATCCGGACGGAGTATCCGCCAAAGAGGATGGGGGAGACCACCACCAGCGCGTCGCCCCGGAGGACCTTGCCATAGATCCAGTCCCCGTCGTCCCGGTTCACGCATTTGCCGTAGTGCTTGCCGGTGCAGCCGCCGCAGCCGTAGCAGGGGCCGACGCGAACATCCTCCAGTGAAACGTAGTCCACTTCGGCACCCAGTGATTTGAGGGCGTCCCGCAGCCCAGTTCCGACGCCCCGCGCGTCGTCCGAAAGTATGGTGACCATGCTTTTCCTCCCGTCAGTTGGACGCGCTCTTGTTCAGCGCAAGGCTGACCGCGCTCTTGATCGTCTCGCTGGACAGCGTGGCGCCGCTGACGGCGTCTACGTCCCAGGTGTCGGCCCTTTCCATCTCGCCCAGGATGGATTCCGCCTTCCGGCCCATGCCGTTGTCGTGCTTGAGAAGCTCGATGGATTCGATCGCCCCGCCCTTGACCGCCACCTTCACCCGGACCGCCACCAGGCCCGCGTCGGCCTCCCCTTCGTACACGCCGTCCTGGGCGTCCGCCATCGAAACCTGCCCATAGCTCAGCGCGGCCATCGCGCTTCGAGCCTGGTTTTGGATGAGCAGAAAACCGGCAATGGCGGCGAATACGACCAGCGCGGCGGCGAAGCCAAAGATCTTCAGTGCCTTTTTCATACCGTCCCGCCTTCCTTTATAAGACCGGTCGCGAAGGCGACCGCCGCTTCCACATCCTTCCGGTTGGGCCTTCCCAGTCGGTACAGCAGCAGCCCGCCGGGCACGACGATTTCCCCGGCCACCGGGATGCCCTTTTCTTCCAGCGCGCCGCGAAGCCCCTTCTGCGCCATCGTGCCCGAAGCCGAGGAGGTGACGAGGGCCGCGCAAGCGACCGAGCGCGCATCCAGCGCGCCGGCGAATGACATCAGTTCCGGCAGGCTCTCGCCGCCGTAGATGCCGCCCACCAAAATGAGGAGCGCCGCCGCCTCGGGGGCGGGGTTCTCGGCGACGTTCCGGGGCGTGACGGAGAGCGCCCGTCCGATGGCCTCCGCCAACTTCTTCGAGTGCTTGGTCTTTGTGGCGTACACGATGTCGATCTTACGCATCCTTCAGCATCCCTTTCAAAATAATGTCCGCTTGGGTTTCAAACAGCGCGCCCGCCGCTTCCAGGGTTATGCCCTGCTGCCGGGAGATCATCAGGTTGAAGCCCAGAAACGAACTCCAGACCGAAAACGCGGCGCGGGCGGGGTCCATCCTGCGCAGCCGTCCCGATTCCATTTCCGCCCGCAGCGTTTCGCTCAAGTGGGCGATCCACGGCGTGGCGCCGGGTTTTTTTCGGGCGTACTTGTGCAGCACGATCAGGTTGTACCGCTCCGGTTCCTCGACGGCCAGCCGCATCACGCGGCGAAACACCGCCAGCATGCCGGAAAGGGCGTCCGTCTCTTCGTTCAGGATGGCGCGGATCTCGCCGCTCAGCCACGCGGTTTCGGAAGCTTCGACGGCGTCGATCACCTCCTGTTTGTCTTTGAAGTAGTGGTAGACCACCCCGGTGGAGTACTTCATCCGGCCGATGATTTTTCGGATGGACAAAGCCTCAAAGCCCTCGCGAAGCCCGATGTCCAGTGCCGTGTCCAAAATGGCTTGGCGCACCGCGTCACTGCGCATTTTCTGATCTTCCCTAGCCATTGCCCGTGCCTCCGGCGCTTTCGCAGGGAATCGCCCTGCGGAAATAACGCAATTTAATTTAATAACACTGTTATTTATTATGCGGTCGTTCGGCGCCTGTGTCAAGAAGGATTTGGAAAAATAGAAAAATTTACCTTTGTGGCGTTCTGCGGGCGATTCGACAGGATTCGACATCGCCCGGAGGCGTTATATAATCTGCGTGAAAATGGTTGCACCGCACAACGATTGGAGGACGGAACGTGGAATACGGAATGAATGCACATCTTGCCAACGGCCTGGACGTGCTGGATTGGTTCGCCGCGGGGGCGCGGGAGGTTGCTGCCCACGTAAAATATCTGAACGCCATCAATGTCTTTCCGGTGGCCGACGGGGACACCGGCACCAACCTGTACGCAACGCTGCGGGCGATGGTGGAAAAGCCGCCGCGGGCGAAGTCCTTTTCCGGCATGATGCAGGGCATTTCACAGTCTGGCCTTGATAACGCGCGTGGCAACTCCGGAACGATCTTCGCGTCGTACATCAGCGGCCTTGCGATCGAAAGCCGCAGCTATGAGGAAGTAGGGGTTTCGGAATTCGCGGCCATCGCGTTTCGGGCGGTGAAACACCTCTACGAGGCGGTGGAACACCCCGTCGAGGGGACGTTGATGAGCATCATCCGGGACTGGGCGACGTTTCTCGAGCGGAACCAGGCGCGCTACAGGAGCTTTCAGGAGCTGTTCCACGACGCGTACCACAGTGCCACCGCATCGCTGGAAAAGACCAAGGTTCAGCTGAGCGTACTGAAAAAGCACGGGGTGGTGGACTCCGGCGCGGCGGGCTTCGTACGGTTTCTTCAGGGCATCAACCGCGCTTTCGCCCATGGGCGAACGGCTGAGGAGGCGGAAGTCTCGGAGGTTCCGGTCATCGCCACCGAAGAGGAGTCCGCCGCGTTCCGCTACTGCACGGAGGCGCTGCTGGACGTCCATTCCGCCGAAGCCGCGCTTATAGCGGGGCGCGTGAAGGACGCCCTCGCCCCGCTGGGAGATTCGATGATCGTCACCGGCCGCGATAGGCGTCTGAAGGTACACATCCACACCAACTCGCCGGAAGCCGTCATGGAGCGGCTGGCGGAATACGGCGCGCTGATTGAGCAGAAGGCGGACGACATGCATCTGCAGAGCCGCCTCCGGACGATGGAAAAGGGCGGGATTGGCCTTGTGACCGACTCCATCGCCGATATCCCGGACGAGTTCAAGCTGGAGCACCGGATTGCAACACTGCCCATGGGCGTCATGGTAAACGGCGCGGCGTTTCTCGACAAGCAGACCATCGGCCTTCATCAGCTGTTCCGTGAGATGGAAAAGCCGGAGGGCTACCCCACCAGCGCACAGCCGGAGCCTGGGCGCATCGCGAAACTGTTGGAAATGATGCTGGAGCGGTTTGATTCACTGATCGTGCTCAGCGTGTCCAGTGCGCTGAGCGGAACCTTCCAGGCGCTCCGTCAGGCGGCAAGGCAGCTGGAGGCGGAGGGCAAGCGTGTCACGGTGGTCGATACGCTTCTCAACTCCGGCGCTCAGGGGCTTCTGGTCAAGGAAGCGGCGGAACTCGTCCAAAAGGGCTTCGGCCACGACGAGGTGGTCGGGCGCGTCCGGGCGCTGATCCCCCGGAGCAAAATCTACGTGTGCCTGAATACGCTGGCCTACGCCGTGCGGGGCGGACGCGTGCCGGACACCGTCGGAAAACTTGGCATGAAGCTGGGGCTTCGCCCCATCATGACCCTCGACAAGCGCGGGCACGGCGCGGCCTTCGGCGTGGCCTTCAGCCAGGCGGGGCTGACGCGCAAAATCCTGCGGCTCGTCCGAAAAACCCAGCAGCGCACCGGGATCAGGGCCTACGGCATCGTCCACGGCGACAACCTGTCCCTCGCGACCGAGTATGCCGGGCAGCTGGCCCGCATCATCGGGAAGGAACCGGCGTTCATATCGGAAATTTCCTCGGTGGTGGCGCTCCACGCGGGGCCCGGCACGGTGGCGGTCTGCCTGACGGAAGGAGGCGACGGCTGATGGCGGCGGCGGGGATCATCATTTTTCTGTACTTTTTCGCGTTCTTCCTGATCGGCGCGCGCCTTAAAAACAACGGCGTTGTCGACGTGGGCTGGGGGCTTGGCTTTGTGGTCACGGCGTGGGCGCTTCTGTTTCTCCGGTTTCCGCCCTCGGCCGTCCGGCTGACCGTTTCGCTGATGGTGACGCTCTGGGGGCTTCGCCTCTTCTACCACATTCTCATGCGCAACCGGGGCAAGCCCGAGGACTTCCGGTATGCTGCGTTTCGCCGCGCGTGGGGCAGATGGGTGGTGCTCCGGGCGTTCTTCCAGGTATACATGCTGCAGGGGCTTCTCATGTTCGTGATCGGGCTGCCCTTCATCCTGGAGGAGGGCGCGCCTGTACATTCCGCGCTGGTCGGGCTGGGCATTCTGGTCTTTGCGGCCGGGTTCCTGTTTGAGGCGGTGGGCGATTGGCAGCTGCGAGAATTCCGGCGGGCGCCTGAAAACCGGGGCAAGGTGATGGATCGGGGCTTGTGGCGCTACACCCGCCACCCCAACTACTTTGGGGAAGCGCTTCTGTGGTGGGGCGTGTTTTTGACCGCGCTCGGTGGCGGGGTATCCCCCGTCGCGGTACTTTCGCCCATCACGATCACGCTTCTTCTGCGCTTCGTGTCCGGCGTGCCGCTTTTGGAAAAAGCCATGAAGGACCGGCCCGGGTACGGTGAGTATGCCGAAAAGACCGGCGTCTTCTTCCCGTGGTTTCCGGGAAAAGGCGCGAAAATATAAGGAGGCAGCGGTATGAGTTTTCCGGTGATCGTTCGTAACTACTTCATTGCGCTCGTCGTGTTTCTGGTGATTGACTTTCTCTGGCTGACGGTGATCGCCAAGGCGCTCTACGCGCGGCATTTGGGATACCTCATGGCGCCCAAGCCGAACCTTGTCGCGGCGTTGGTGTTCTACCTTTTGTTCATCGCGGGACTTCAGTACTTCGTGCTGAATCCGGCGCTCACGGCCGGAAGCTGGCAGGCCGCGCTTTTTCCGGCGCTGTTCTTCGGCCTTGTGACCTACGCGACCTACGACCTTACAAACCTCGCCACCGTCAAGGACTGGCCCATCCTCATCACCGGGATCGACCTTCTCTGGGGCAGCTTTGTCAGCGGAGCCACGTCCATTGTGAGTTACCTGATCATCCGAAGGATCGGATGACGCTTTGGTGGGCGCGTCCGTGAAACCGGAACGCCGAAGGGAGGCGCGCGTGGCTTCATCAATCAAAGCATCGGGCGAAAAGCGCGGGCGGCGGTGGCTTTTGGCTGTGGCCGGAATACTCCTCGCACTCATCGCCGTTGCGATGGTCTATGTGCTGGATTATTACCGGGCGGGGGAAGCGTCCATCCGTGCCGAGGCGGACGCAGGCGTTTTGCGAATCGACGGCGGCTGGGCCGTGGGCGACGAAAATTCGGAAGTCGCGCTGATCTTCTACCCCGGCGGGAAGGTGGAGGCGCGGTCGTACCTGCCGCTCCTTCGGCGCGTGGCCGACGGCGGCGTTTTCGCCGTTTTGTGCGAGATGCCGCTGAACCTCGCCGTATTGGATTTGAACGCGGCGGACCGCATGATCGCGCAGTTTCCCGGGGTGCAGTACTGGGCCGTCGGCGGGCATTCGCTGGGCGGCAGCATGGCCGCCGAATACGCGGCGAACAATCCGGACAAGGTTGGCGGCGTGGTGCTGCTGGCCGCGTATGCACCTTCCGCGATCCCGGAAGGGGTTTCGGCGCTGACCATCTACGGCAGCGAGGACGGCGTGATGAACCGCGAGCGGTATGCCCATGCGCGCACGCTGCTGCCCGAGGATGAGGAGGTTGTGATTCTGGGCGGAAACCACGCCGGATTTGGCGACTACGGCCCCCAGTCAGGCGACGGGGAAGCGTCCATCCCGCCGGAAGCGCAGCAGGAGGCGGCCGCCCGCGCCATTGTGGACTTTTTGCTGGCGCTGCGTGCGGGGTGAAGCGGGGGCGCGATCTCCGCTTCCGCAGTTTCGCTCTGAAAAATCGCGCTGCGCCCCGTTAATCCACAGCGGTTTCGGCGGCGCGTTTTTCTGTTTTGAAGCGCATGGCGCGAGCCCTGGCGTACTCGGCCGTGCTTTACGCCGCCCCTCTGCGTCAAGCGAAGTATGCTTTTCTGACGCGAAGGGGCTTTTCTTTTGGTTTCTCGACGTAAAGCACGCGCTGCGCGCGATCCGGCGAAAGCTTACTGCCGGTGCAGGCGGCGGAAGGCGAGGGGCGTAAGGCCCGTCCCCCGCCTGAAGGCGGCGATGAAGTGGCTCGCGTCCTGATAGCCCACGGCGGCGGCGACCTGCTGGATTTCAAGCACCGGCCTTCCGGCCAGCAGTTCCTTCGCCCGGTTCAGCCGCGCGTTCAGCAGGTATCGGTAGGGGGAGAGCCCCATAAAGCGCTTGAAAAGCCGGATGAGGTACTGGGGCGAGATGTAGACCGAACTCGCCAGATCCTCCACGGTGACATCCTGCGCATAATTTGTTTCAATATGTTTTATCACCGGAGCGACGTACCGCTGGTACAGCGGGTTCAAGGCGCCGTTCTCGGGTTTTCGGGTGCGGCCCAGCCGAAGGAGCATCCGGTAGCACTCCACGGAAAACGCCGCCGCGTCCAGCGCCTGCGCTTCGTGCCTGCGGACCGCGGCGTCTATCCACGCCTGAAAGGAAGCCCCTTCCCACTCCGACAGCGTCACGAAGGGTGCGTTTCCGATGATCTTGCCGATGTCTCCGGCCAATGTCCCGGCAAAGGTGACAAAGGCCGTCGTCCATTCCCCCGCCGCCTGATAGCGGTGGGGCGTTTGGGGCGCGATCATGAGCCCCATGCCCTCCGCCAGCAAAAGCCGCCTGCCGCAGAGGAACACCTCGCCCGCGCCGCGCTCCGTCTGCAGCCAGTGGTGGCACGGGTAGCCATCCGGGCGCTGAATTGGCTCCTGCGGCCAGCGGTTTCCGATGCTCTCAAACGTCAGCGGCAGGCCGTAAGGGTCGGGGTTGAAGTAGATCGGCATGGCAAGCACCTGTTTCATTATTTTATATTCTATAGTGTATCCTGTCATATTATTTCGCGCAAGCAGGGTTTATAATAGGGGGAGAGTATCGTCAGGGAGGCGCCTGCATTATGAAGGATTTCAAGCGGATTCTCTACGGCGGAGACTATAACCCCAACCAGTGGCCCAGGGAGGTCTGGGCGGAGGACATGCGGCTCTTCAAAAAGGCAGGGATCAACAGCGCCACCGTCAACGTATTTTCGTGGGCGAAGATCCAGCCGTCGGAAGAGGAATACGACTTTTCCGAGCTGGACGCGATCATCGAAACCCTCAGCCGCGAGGGAAGTGACATCGTGCTGGCCACGTCCACCGCAGCGCTGCCCGCCTGGATGTTCAAGCGCTACCCGGAGGTCGCGCGGGTCGATTACGAGGGGCGCAGGCACAAGTTCGGCCAGCGGCACAACGCCTGCCCGAACAGCCTCGTCTACCAGAAGTACGCCGCGCGCATCGCGGAAAAGCTGGCCGAGCGCTACGGACACAACGAGCATGTCGCATGCTGGCACGTCAACAATGAATACGGCGGCGTCTGCTACTGCGAAAACTGCGAGAAGGCGTTTCGCGTATGGCTCAAAAAGAAGTACAAGACCATCGAGGCGCTGAACAAAGCCTGGAACATGGCGTTCTGGGGCCATACCGTCTACGATTGGGATGAAATCGTCGCGCCGAACGCGCTCTCGGAAGGCATCGGCGAGGACAAAACGGCCTTTGCGGGGCTGTCCATCGACTACATGCGCTTCAATTCCGACAGCCTGCTTGAAAACTTCAAGATGGAGCGGGACGCCATCCGCCGCCACGACGCCGAAACGCCCATCACCACGAACCTGATGGGCACTTACAAGGAGCTGGACTACTTCAAGTGGGCGAAGGAGATGGACATCGTCTCCTGGGACAACTACCCCGCCTACAACACGCCCTGGAGCTTTACCGCCATGCGGCACGACCTGATGCGCGGGCTGAAGGACAAGTCCTTCATGCTCATGGAGCAGACCCCCAGCCAGCAGAACTGGCAGCCCTACAATTCGCTGAAAAAGCCCGGTCAGATGCGCGCCCAGAGCTACCAGTCGGTCGCGAGGGGCGCGGACACGGTGCAGTTCTTCCAGCTGCGCCGCTCGGTGGGCGCGTGCGAGAAGTTCCACGGCGCGGTGATCGAGCACGTCGGAACCGGCGATACCCGCGTGTTCCGCGAGGTCTCCCAGCTGGGGCGCGAGCTGGAGGCGCTGGGCGACAGGCTCCTCGGAGCGAAAACCTGCGCCGAGGTCGGTATCGTCTTCGACTGGGACAACTACTGGGCGCTGGAGTACACCAGCGGCCCCACCGTGGACCTTAAATACGTCGACCAGATCCATCGTTTCTACCGCTATTTCTATGAGAAGAACATCCCGGTGGACATGATCCCCACGGACGCCGACTTTTCCAAATACCGCGTGGTGGTCGCCCCCGTCCTCTACATGGTGAAGGAGGGCGTGGCCGAGGCGCTGGAAGGATACGTCCGCGAGGGCGGCACGCTGGTGACGAGTTTCATGAGCGGCATCGTGGACCAGTCCGACAACGTCCACCTGGGTGGATATCCGGGGCCGCTTCGGAAGATGGCGGGCGTGTGGGCGGAAGAGATCGACGCGCTGGCGCCGGAGCAAAAGAACGCCGTCCGCTTTGAAGATGGCGAGACGGGTACCTGTAGCCTTCTGTGCGACATCCTCCACACCGAGGGCGCTGAGGTTCTAGCGCGCTACACCGAGAACTTCTACGCGGGCGGCCCCGTCGTTACGAAGAACGACTTCGGTGCGGGCCATGTGTACTACGTCGGCGCGCAGCTGGAGGCGAAGGCGCTGGCGAGGGTGCTGGGCCGGGCCGCTTTGGAGGCGGGTGTGAAGCCGCTGGTCGACGGGGACACGAAGCTCGAAATCGCCTGCCGCGAAAAGGACGGCGAACGGTACTTCTTCATTCTGAACTTCGCGGGCGAACCGCTTCCGCTGCCGGAGCGCTTCCTGGGCAAGGCCGATC
>JAEZTD010000413.1 GCA_023443705.1 Bacillota bacterium
GAGATGCCCACCGTTGCGAACACCATCGAAAACCAGTCCATGCCGCGCCCGCGGTTCAGCGCCGCGGCGATGCCCAGCGGGATGCCGATGAGAAGCGACGCCACCACCGCGATGCCGCCCACCTGGGCCGACACGGGGAAATGCGCGAAGATGATTTCATTAACGGTTGTATCCGGTTTTTTGAAGGAATTGCCAAAGTCAAAATTCAAAAGGCCCTTCCAATAGGTCAGGTACTGTTCACACACGGGCTTGTCCAGTCCGTACTTGGCCTCGAGCCTGGCGAGCCCTTCCGCGGTCAGCTTCTTCTGTTCCTCCTGGCTGAAGGGGCTGCCCGGCATCGCGTGCATCAGAAAAAACGCGACCGTTATCAGCACCACGATGGTCAATACCCCCGCAAGCAGGCGCTTGAGAATGTACTTTGTCATGGAATCCCCCCGCACAAGAACATTCCGGAATATAAAACGAGCATGCGCCGCAGGTGCGTACCGCGCATGCGTGCATGGATTTACATTGTATTTTACTCCATACGCCGGGAAAATGCAAAGGAAAAGCGCGCCTTTTTACATCCTCCGCTGTGTAAAAATTCAATTTATGCAGTCCCATGTTAAGTGTAATGGCATTCTTGCAAGCCGCGCTTGACGAAAACTGCATGCTCTGCTAAGATTTAATACAACCTGGGAATAATAGATTCGGGAGGAAGTTCCATGAAGAAGACGGTCGCATTGCTTCTGGTTCTGACGCTGATGGCGGGCCTCTGCCTCGTGCAGACAGGCGCTTTCGCGGAAGAGAAGAAGGTCGTCAAGTACTCCATCGAAGACGATCCGCAGCAGATGGACCCCACGCTGAACACCTATTCCCGCTCGTCCATCGTGCTACAGAACCTGTTCCAGGGCCTGTACAAGCTGGGCCCGGACGGTGAAAGCTTCATCCCCGCCTGCGCGGAGAGCGTCGCCGTCTCGGAAGACGGGATGACCTACACCTTCACGCTGAAGAAGGGCCTCAAATGGTCCGACGGCAGCGACTTGACCGCGAAGGACTTTGAATACTCCTGGAAGCGCGTGCTGAACCCCGAAGTCGCCTCCGGCTCCGCCAGCGACCTGTGGGTGCTTAAAAACGGCAAGGAATATAACGAAAACACCGCCACCGCCGACGACGTGGGCGTCAAGGCGACGGACGATCTGACGCTGGTCGTCGAAACCGCCTACTACGCGCCCTGGTTCGTGACGCTGACCGCCACCACCGTGTTCTGCCCGGTGAAGCAGGCCGTGGTCGAGGCCGCGGGCGACCCGTGGACGAAGAACGTCGCCACCTACGTGTCGAACGGCCCCTTCATGCTGACCGAGTATTCCTCTCTGGACAAGCTGGTCATGACCAAGAACCCCAACTACTATGACGCCGCTTCCGTCCAGATCGACGAGGTCATCTACTACATCATCGCCGATTCCAGCTCGATGCTCGTCGCCTATGACAACAACGACCTGAATGTGGCCGATAACCTCAACGCCGACGCCCGCAAGGAATACGGCGGAACCGAACAGCTGATCTCGAAGGATCGCATCGGCATCCAGTACTGGGATTTCAACTGCAAGCTGCCGGAGTTCTCCGACCCGCGCGTGCGCCAGGCCTTCTCGACTGCCATCGACCGCAAGGCGGTTCTGACCGCGCTGAACCTCAACAGCGAAACCCCGGTCTACGGCTTCGTGCCATCCTCGCAGCCGTCGCTGACCGCCGAAGGCTCCTACCGCTCCGTCGCGGGCGACATGTTCTCTGAGGACGTGGCCAAGGCCCAGTCCCTTCTGGCCGACGCAGGCTACGCAGGCGGCGCGGGCTTCCCGGTGGTCAACATCGTGGCGCAGAACAACGACGAGCAGAAGCTGATGGCGCAGATCCTGGGCGAAATGTGGAAGAGCAACCTTGGCGTCCAGTACACCATCACCACCTACGAGTCCTCCACCTACTGGGATGAACTGGCCAACGGCAACTTCTCCGTGGGCCGCAATGGCTTCACGACCGACTATCTGGACCCCTCGTCGAACCTCAAGGTCTGGGTGACCGGTTCCAACTGCTCCGAGAACGGCTGGGACGACCCGGTATTCGACAAGATGGTCTCCGACGCCAGCATGCTGCTCGACCCCGCCGAGCGCGAAAAGGCCCTGATCGCGGCCGAAACCTACATCTGCGAGCAGATGCCCGGCATGCCGATGTACACCATGTTGGACGATTTCCTCGTCAAGCCCGAGCTCAAGGGCGTCGTCAAGAATGCCATCGGCCACATCTACTTCGAATACGCCAAGTTCGAAGGCTGATCCGACGGCACTACGCCAGAGCGCCCCGCGCCTTTTACGAAAGGCGCGGGGCGCTTTTTTGTAGACCGAAACGTGCTGATTGCAGGAGTGTTAATTGCCGTTCATGCGCCTTAGAAACCGCTGCGCTCGCTTCTTAGAAGCGCCGTGAAGACATCCATGTCGTCCGAGGTCGTGATCTTGTAATTCTTCTCGCTGCCCACCGAAAAGTGCACCGTCTCGCCCAGCGCGAACATCAGCGCGCAGGTGGCGGCGGTATTGTCGATGCCGCGCCTTTCCGCCTCCCCGTGGGCCCACATAAGTTTTCCCATCGTATAGGTGTGGGGCGTCTGGGTGCGGTAGAGCTGCTCCCGCGGCACATGGTCAGACGCGGTGCAGCCGTCTGACGAACGGAACACCGCCTCCACGCAGGGGATGACCGCCACCGCGTCGCCGTCAATCTTCTGGCGAGTCAGGCTGTCGGAGATGATCGCCTGGGACACCAGCGGGCGGTTGCCGTCATGGATGATCACGATGTCGTCGTCCGACAAGTGTTTTCTGAGCTCCAACAGGCCCCGCCGGATGGAATCCTGGTTGGAGGTCCCGCCGTCCACAATCCATTTGAGCTTCGTGATGTTGTGCTGCCTCGCGTAGGCCCAGAGGATCTCGTGCCATCCGGCGAGCCCTACCACCAAAATCGCGTCGACACCCGGATGGGTTTCGAAGGCCTCCATGGTGTAGATGATGATGGGTTTGTTGTTGACCGGAAGAAACTGTTTGGGAATCTCGGATTTCATCCTGGTTCCCGACCCGGCGGCGGTTAGTAGCGCGACCGTCATATGGCGCTTCACTCTTTCCTGTAGTGGTATTGGCCCGGTGGTTTATACGTTCAGTATAGAGATCGATCGCGGCAATGTCAAGCCGCGGTCAGGCGTAGAGCCCTTGCCGCAGGATGTCCACAGTGCCGCGAATGCCTTCCGCCGGCGCGAAGCGGGCGGAAAAGCCCAGCGCGCCGAGCGCCGACGCGTCCAGAACCTGCGGCTGTGTGGGCGCATAGCCGCGCTTCTCCGCATCGTCCGGCAGCTGGAATACCACGCGGGCGCCGCCCGCCTGGGCGCAGAGACCGGCAAATCCCGCGATGGTCAGCACCGAGTCCGGGCTGGCCACATTGTAGGCGCGGGCCGCCGCCCCTTCGAGTAGGATGGCGATCAGCGCCAGCGCGCAGTCCGCCACGTGCAGGTAACTGCGGGTTTGAAGCCCCGGACTCTTCATCACGATGTCGCGCCCGGCGGCGGCGTCCAATAGAAATTGTGTGGCGGCACGGTTGTCCCGGGCGGCGGCGGTGGGTCCGTACACATGGCAGGGCCGCGCGATCACGCCTTCCACCCCGTGCTGCGCGTGATAAGCGCAGGTCAGCGTCTCCGCTGCGCGCTTGCCCGCCGGGTACGCTGAGCGGGGCGACAATACGTCGATCCACCCAAGGTTTTCCTCCCGGGTCGGTATTTCCTCCGGCGGCAGGCGGCCGTAGATTTCGCCGGTGGAGACGACGAGCACCCGCCGGGCGCGCTTCTCCCGGGCAAGTTCCAGCACGTTTCGCGTTCCCTCCACAATGCCGGTCAGCGTCCCCGCGGGATCGGCCGAGAAAGCCGCGGGCGAGGCGTTTGAGGCCGCATGGACGATGTAGTCAAATTCATCCTGACCGGGAAAAGGCCGGGTCACGTCATACTGGACAAGTTCAAAATTTGGGCTTTCGGCGTAGGGCGCGAAGCGCGCGCGCCCGGCCTCCACGCCGCGCACGCAGGCGGCGACGGAGATCTGGCCATCGAAGCGCGCGCTGCGCGCCATCAAAAGGTCGGTCAAGAAGGAGCCGATCAACCCCGACGCGCCGGTGATCATCACACGGGCGCCGCGAAGCCGCCCCCACGCGATGTCCGCCGCCGCGGTCTCGTCAAGAAGTTTTTCATACAGCGCGCCGTAACGCATGTCAATCTCCCTCTTTCATGGATGCGCCCAGGTGTTCAAGGATGGCCGAAACCGCCTGCTCTGTTGCGTTTCCGGTTTCGTAAGCGCCGAAGAAGCGGAGGATCTCCCGGTCGTTCTCCGCGGCG
>JAEZTD010000419.1 GCA_023443705.1 Bacillota bacterium
GGCCTGAGCGCCGGGAACAATGACGCCTGAGCTCTGTTTGCGTTTTCTTTAACGCGGCGGGGCACGCAGGGTCTGCCTTTTTCGTGCGACGGGCGTTAAAGGAGCAGTTTGTATGTGCGGGATTATCGGATATACCGGCCGCGAGGACGCGGTCTCCAGGCTTATGGCGGGGCTTACGGCGCTGGAATACCGGGGGTACGATTCCTCCGGCATCGCGGCGTTTGAGAACGGCGCGCTCAAAATCGTCAAGGCCAAGGGACGGCTTGCGAACATCGAAAAAATCCTGGGTGAGCACCCCGTTTCCTCCCATTGCGGCATCGGCCACACCCGCTGGGCCACCCACGGCGAGCCCTCGGACGTCAACGCCCACCCCCACGGCACCGAGCGGCTGTACCTGGTGCACAACGGCATCGTAGAGAACTACCTCGAATGGAAGCGCTTTCTTACGAGCCACGGCTACCAGTTCCAGACCGAGACCGACACCGAGGTCGCCGCGAAGCTAATCGACTACCACTACGCGAAATCCCGCGACCCCTTCAAGGCCCTGACAGAGACGGCGGGCGAACTGACCGGCGCCTACGCCTTCGGCGTGGTGTTCCGGGACGCCCCCGGTACGATCTTTGCCGCCCGGAAGGACAGCCCGCTCATCGTCGCCCCCGGCGAGGACGGCAGCTACATGGCTTCGGACATCCCGGCGCTGCTCAAGTATACCCGCGCTTACTACCAGCTGGAGCCGGGCGAGATCGCGATCCTCCGCCCGGAGGGCATCGAAATTGTGGATTTCTCCGGCGCGCCGGTCGCAAAAGCGCTGGAAACCGCGCAGTGGGACGTGGAGGCTGCGGAAAAGGGCGGCTACGCCCACTTCATGCTCAAGGAGATTTACGAGGAGCCGGACGCCATCCTCCGCACGCTGCGCCCCCGCGTTTCAGAGGGCCTACCCACGCTGGAACTGCCCGCGCTGACAAAAGAGCGGCTCAAGGCGCTCAACCGACTGATCGTCATCGGCTGCGGCACCGCGATGCACGCAGGGCTGGTGGGCAAGGGCGCGATCGAACGCCTCGCGCGGCTTCCGGTGGAGGTCGCGATTTCCTCCGAATTCCGCTACGCAGATCCGATCCTGACCGAAAACGACCTGGTGGTCGTGATCTCCCAGTCCGGCGAGACGGCGGACTCGCTGGCGGCGCTGAGGCTGGCCAAGACCCGCGGCGCGACGACGCTGGGCATCGTCAACGCGGTGGGTTCGTCCATCGCCCGGGAGGCCGACGGGGTTCTCTACACCTGGGCGGGGCCGGAGATCGCGGTGGCCTCCACCAAGGCGTTTACGGTGCAGCTTATTGCCATGTACCTATTGGCACTCGAACTGTCGCTCGCGCGGGAGACCATTGAACCCGGCGAGGCGGCGGCGGTCGTGCGGGACATGTTGACCGCAATCCCCGAGGCGATCCGGCGCGTCATTGGGAAAAAAGAGAAAATCCAGGCGCTGGCCGACGACTACCGCCACGCGGAAAACCTGTTCTTCATCGGCCGAGGGCTTGACTGGGCGCTGTCGCAGGAGGGCTCGCTCAAGCTCAAGGAGATCTCCTACATCCACTCGGAGGCCTACGCCGCGGGCGAACTCAAGCACGGCGCGATCTCGCTCATCACAAAGGGCATGCCGGTCATCGCGCTGGCCACGGACGAAGCGCTGTACCCGAAGCTTTTGTCCGGCGTCAAGGAGGTCAAGGCGCGGGGCGCCAGGGTGATTCTGATCGCGCAGGAGGGCGCGCCGGACGACGGCGCGGCGGACGACACACTGCTTCTCCCCCGCGTCCGGCCACTGTTAACCCCGCTGGTCAGCGCCACAGCGCTGCAGCTGTTCGCCTACTACGTGGCGGTACTCCGGGGCTGCGACGTAGATAAGCCCCGAAACCTCGCAAAATCTGTCACCGTGGAGTAAAGCCGAACGTCAAAGCATCAAACCCGTCGTTTGGCACGCGCCCTTGCGGATTTTACGCGCCCGGCCTATCTAAAAGGCCGGGTTTGTGCTATACTATGCGCGAATTGTGCACAAGGAGGCCGATGGACGGTCATGGCGAGGCAGCGCAACCGTGACAGGGATCGGGACAAGGATCATCGCGGCAGCGAACAGGATCTGGAGTCCTGGATTCCCTCGATCATCATGCTGGTGATCTTCTGGCCGGTAGGCCTTATTATGCTTGCCAAAAAGCTGCAAAAGGTGACCGGCGGCTCGGTGTCGGCGCGCCGGGCACGGCCCCTCTCGGTGGTCGCCTGGGTGCTGATGACGCTGGGTGTCCTGACGCTCGTGGGCGGCGTGGGCATCGGCTTCTTCCCCGCGCTGTTTCTTCTGGTGGGCGGCATATCGCTCTTCAGCTATTCCGGCAAGCTGGACAAATCGCGCAAGCGCTTTGACAAGTACCTCGCCGTGGTCGGCAGCCGCAAGGTGATGCGCCTTCGGGACATCGCGGCGGCCATCCCGGTTACGGAGGATCAGGCTCGGCAGGATCTGGAGCAGATGATCGACGACGGCCGCTTCCCCGAGGGAACCTACCTCGACATGAGCACGCGCGCGCTGGTGATTGACGGCGCCGCGGCGGAAGAAGCCCTCCCGCGGGAAATTAAACTGACCTTTGAACCGGAGGCAAAGTCCCAGGCCGCAAAACCCGCGCCGAAGCCCGCGCCCGCGCAAAAGACCGCCACCGCGGCAAAGCCGAAGCCGGAGCCCGGCCATTCCGATGACCCGTACCTCGCCAAGCTGGCCGAGATCCGCCGCATGGACGAACTGATCGAAAACGAGGAGGTCTCCCAGAAGATCCGCAGGATCGAGGAGGTCACCGCGCTGATCTTCGACCAGGTCAAGCAGAATCCCGAGAAGCTTGACCAGATCCACACCTTCATGAACTACTACCTGCCCACCACGCTGAAGCTGCTCTCCGCCTACGGACAGTTGGAGCGCCAGACGGTGGCGGGCGAGAACATCCGCATCAGCAAGGAGCGCATCGAGAAAATGCTTTCGCAGCTGGTGTTCGCCTTCGAGCAGCAGCTGGACCAGATGTTTGAGGCCGACGCGCTGGACATCTCCTCCGACATTACGGTGCTGGAACGCATGATGGCCAAGGACGGCCTGTCCGAGAACCCCTACGCGCTGCCGAAATGCCCGCCAAAGGCCGCGAAGAAGCCCGAAATCACCTTGACCTTGGGCGGCGCGGCACAGGCCCAGGCCGCGCAGGAGGAAGAAACATGAACCCGAAACGCCCGTCCGAATCCTGCGCCGAACAGGTACAGATCCTGACCCAGGGCGCGCTCAACGGCTTTAAACGCCTGTTCGGCGGCCAATTGATGGAGTGGATCGACGTGGTGGCCGCGGTGGTCGCCCGGCGGCACTCCGGTCGGAACGTGACCACCGTCGCCGTGGACAACCTGCAGTTCTCCGGCCCCGCCCGCGCCAACGACACGGTGCTGCTGGTCGGCAAGATCACCCATGTGGGCCGCACCTCGATGGAGGTTTGCGTCAAGACCTACGTGGAGGCGATGGACGGCGAGCGGAGCCTCATCAACACCGCCTACCTCGTGATGGTGGCGCTGGACGAGTTCGAGCGCCCCACGCCGGTGCCGCCGCTCATCCCCGAAACCGAGGAGGAGAAGGAAGCCTGGCAGGCGGGCGAAAAGCGGCGCCTGCTTCGCAAGGAGCGTCGCAGGGAGCGCTATTGACAAAACGGATAAACGGGGATCGGCTGAAGTACCGGTCCCTTCTTTATGTCGGATAATTCCATGCCTCGCTGTGGCGATACGCGCCGGGATCAGAACGCCGCCGTCAGTCATGCTGGCGGCGGCATTCAAGGGATCGAAAAACCCTGCGGTTTTTGCGGGTGCGAAGAAGAAGCGCTGCGTGTGCCTACGCACTGACGCAAGACAATAGACAGCCCCACCAAGTTGCGTACCGGTGGCGCTGTCCCGTTCCCGGCAGGAACGCCGCCGGGAACGACTAAAGCCCTACGGAGACTTTGCCCATGGTCTGAATGCCGCCGTAGGCGGCGTTGTCTTCGAATATTTTAGTTGCCCAGCTCCACGCTGATCTCGGTAAATATCCTCAGAAGGTCGTCCACCGACCGGGCCTCTTTTTCCGCATCCGCCGCGTCCAGCACGACGCCGCCCTGGTGCATCATCAGGATGCGGTTGCCGAAGCGGATGGCGTGCTTCAGGTTGTGGGTCACCATCAGCGCCGTGAGCCCTCTTTCCCGGATGATCCGCTCGGTAAGCTGCATCACCGTTTCACTGGATTTTGGGTCGAGGGCCGCGGTGTGCTCGTCGAGGATCAGAAGCTCGATGGGCGTCATCGTCGCAATCAGAAGCGCCAGCGCCTGCCGCTGTCCGCCGGACAGGCTGCCCACCTGCTGGTTCACGGCGGTTTCAAGGCCCAGACCTAGGCCGGAGAGCATCTCCCGGTATTCGCCGATCCGCCGCCGGTTTACGCCCTTTGTCAGGTTGTAGGCCGCGCCCTTGTTGTCGGCAAGCGCCATGTTCTCAAGGATCGTCAGGCTCGCGCAGGTTCCCTTGGCGGGGTCCTGAAACACCCGGCCGATGTAGCGGCTGCGCCTAAACTCCGGCAGGCTGTGGATTGGGCGGCCGCCGAGGGTGATCTCGCCCGCGTCCAGCGTGAGCGAACCGCAGATCAGGTTGAGCAGCGTCGTCTTTCCGGAACCGTTGCTGCCCACCACGGACACGAAGTCCCCTTGGCGGATCGACAGGTTGAAATCCCGGAACATGGCCTTTTCGTGGACGGAGCCGGGGTTGTAGGTCTTGTCCACGTGGTTTAGGTACACCAGCGCTTTATCAGGCATGGCGTTTCCTCCTTCCGCCCACGGCCTTCCCGGATACCAGCGCGATCACGAACAGCGCGCTCATCAGAAGCTTCAGGAAGTTCGCGGGCAGGCCCAGCTGCATCGCGACGGCAAGGCACGCCTTGTAGACAATCGCGCCGAGCACCGCCATGCCGGTGCCCTTGGCCACCCGCAGCCAGCCGAAGAGGTTTACGCCGATGATGACCGACGCCAGCCCCATCACCACCATGCCGGTACCGCTGGCCACGTTGGCGCTGCCCGCCTGCTGGGCGAGCACGCTGCCGGACAAGGCCGTCAGGCCGTTGCCCAGCATCAGCCCCAAAATCTTCATGCGGCCGGGGTTCACGGCCAGCGCACTCACATACTGGGCGTTGTCGCCCGCGGCGCGCAAAAGAAGACCCGACTTCGTGCTGAAAAACCAGTCGAGGATCAGCTTAACCAGAAGCGCGATTAAAAAAAGGATGATCAGTACCCGGCGGGGATAGAGCGCTTCCGGCAAGATTGACACAAGCCCGCCGGAGAAGATCGTCGGGCTGTTGTAAAAGGGCACTACTGCCTTGCCGCCCGCGATCACAAGGTTGACCGACCACAGCGCGGTCATGGACAAAATGCCGCTCAGAAGATCGGTGATCCCCAGCTTTACGTGGAGAAGCCCCGTCGTCAGCCCCGCAAGGCAGCCGCAGGCAAACGCGGCGAAGAGCGCCAGAATCGGGTTGACCCCCGCGACGATCAGCGCCGCCGTGACGCACCCGCCCAGCGGAAAGCTGCCGTCCACCGTCAAATCGGGGAACGACAGCACCCGGTAGGTGATGAACACGCCCATCGCCATCAGGCCATAGACGAGGCCCTCCTCAAGAATGTTGAAAAGAACCAGCAAAAACGGACTCATCCTGTCTCCTCATGCGCCGGCCGGGTTCCCCCGGCCGGCGCGCCCTTTCTATTTTGCCACGTCGGCAATGCCTGCATCCGCATAGACCTGCGGCAGCTGGATGCCGAGCGTCGCGGCAACCTTGGAGTTGTAGCAGGGGGTTACTTCGGACACCTGCACCACAAGCGTAGTGGCGGGGTCGGCCTCGCCGGAGAGGATCTTCTTCGCCATCTCGCCAGCCTGGCGGCCAAGCGCCACATAGTCGATGCCCTGCGCCGCCAGACAGCCGTTCGCCACCTGCTCCACCTCGGAGCCAAATACCGGGATGCCCGCCGCATCGGTGGCGTGCAGCACCAGCGGCAGATTATCCACCACGTTGTTGTCGGTGAAGTTGTTCAGGCAGTCAACACCCTTGGCCACGAGGGACGACGCGGCGGAGCCCACTTCGGACGGGCCGGTGATGCCGACCGCCTCCACGCTGAAGCCGTATTCGCCCGCCAGCGCCTCAAAGCTCGCCAGCTGGCTGACGGAGTTTGGCTCGCCGGTGGTGTAGATCACGCCGATGGTCTTGGCTTCCGGCAGGAAAGCGCGGATCATCTCAAGCTGGGCGGCGAAGTTCAGCACGTCGCTGACGCCGGTGCAGTTGCCGCCGGGCGCTTCAATGGACTGGACGATGCCCGCCGCCACCGGATCGGACACCGCGACGAACACCACCGGCGTTCCGGCGTCGCGGGCCGCGGCGTAGGCCGACATGGCCGCCGGCGTCGCGATGCCCACCAGCATCTTCGCACCCTGGGAGACCATTGTCTTGGCCTGCAGGTCGGACACGCTCATGTCCGCGGTGGCGTTCTGGAAGTCAACGGTGTAGCCTTCGCCGAGTCCCTCCAGGAAGCCCTGGTAGCAGTTGTCCAGCGAAGGGTGTGTCGCGAACTGGATGACGCCAACGGTGCCCTCCGCCAGAGCGGCGGGGGCGAGAAGCGCAAGAACCATCAAGAGGGCAAACAGTACGATGTGCTTTTTCATGATAATACCCTTCCTTTCGTCAATGGAACGAATTTGCTTACGGGGAATGACGGGCAACCGAAGCGGCGCCATCGCCAATTCCACTCGAGCGTGCGCACGACCAATCTCCCCCTTTCACGAAAAAAACTCCTGTCCCAACATCCGTCGGGACAGGAGACAACTCCTGCGGTACCACCCAATTTGCCGTATCGCTACGACCGCTCAGCCGCGCACCAACATGCGCGATCCGGTATAACGGCCGGATGCCGTCGTAAGGCTACTCGTTTCCTTTCGCCCCGCCCTCCGAAGTCCATTCATCGGAGCGTTTCCTGCCGCGATCCCACCACCCGCAGCTCTCTTTGAGGAACCTTCCCGGACTACTCGCCTTCATCTACGGTTTGTTATGCGATTTACGACACTATACCATCAAACGATTCGCTTGTCAAGCGCAGCGCACGTAAATTCCTCTACGCGCCGCCCAGCCGAGTCCTAATGACCTGGGCGGTGTCCTGCGCCACGCGCTCGATCAGCGCCTCGTCGGCGCCCTCGGTCATCACGCGGATCAGCGGCTCCGTGCCAGAAACACGCACTACGATGCGCCCGTCCTTTCCCAGCGTCTTCTTGCCGGTCTCCACCGCCTCCTTGACAGCGGGGTCCGTGTAGAACTTCAGCTTGCCCTCCGGCGAAACCCGGACGTTGATCATCGACTGCGGGTAGCGCTTCATGACCTTCGCCATCTCGGAGAGCTTCCCGCCCTCCCGGCGCAGAAGGGACAATAGCTGCACCGCGGTCAGCTGTCCGTCGCCGGTGGTGGCGAAGTCCCGGAAGATCACGTGGCCGGATTGCTCGCCGCCGAAGTCGTACTCCTCCAGGAGCATTTCCTCCAGAACGAACCGGTCGCCCACCTTGGTGGCCTCGAAGCGGATGCCGTTCTCCTCGCAGAACTTGACAAAGCCCAAATTGGTCATGATGGTGCCGACGACGGTGTTCTTGTTCAGCTTGCCGCGCTTTTTCATGTCCAGCGCGCAGACGGCCATGATGAAGTCGCCGTCGATGAGGTTGCCCTCGTCGTCGATCATCAGGCAGCGGTCCGCGTCTCCGTCGAAGGCGACGCCCGCGTCCAGCTTAT
>JAEZTD010000169.1 GCA_023443705.1 Bacillota bacterium
GCTTTTTCTCAGCCTGTGTCAGGAAGCCAGACCGTGATCCGCGGGATTAATTTTGGAATTCCTAAAGTAATTTGGGGACATTCCAGACAGCTAGATTATACTGCACCTGACTGCGGAAAGTCAACGCACATTTCAGTTGTGCGCTTGTCTTTTTTCAGACAACGCATGGGAGAGGCATGATGCGGGAGAGATAAAGGGAATATATTTTTGGAAACGCTAAAGTTATTCTATGCAAACCTGATGGGTCGTGGTAAAATATCATTTGGCGAGCGGGCAGGCGGGATGCTGCGCTGCGCCCGGATCGCAAGCCGCATGCCAGCCGACGGGAGGAAGCCTATGATCCATGTGAACGACCTCAAGGCGGGACTGCCCCTTTTCAAATGCCTGAGCGCGCCCATTCGGGTTGAAATTCTCGAACGCCTGCAGGAGGCGGGCCCCCTCAGCATGACGGAAATCGCCGAGAAGGTTGGCGTTACGGGCGGCGCGCTGACGCCGCACATCAAACTCCTGGCGGAAAGCGGCCTTGTTTCGATCAGCCTGAACGCCGGCAGGCACGGGCTGCAGCGTATCTGTTCGGCAGGCGATTGTCACATCGTGGTGGAGCCCGTCAGCGCCGCGCGGAACGTCAACGTGTACGAAAGCGAAATCTCCGTCGGTCAGTACATCGGCTACGAGACGCTGCCCACCTGCGGCCTGGCGACCACCGAGCACATCATCGGCGTCATGGACGATCCGCGCTTTTTCGCGTCGCCCGAGCGGGCGGACGCAGGCATCGTGTGGATTGGCCGGGGCTATTTCGAATACATGCTGCCCAATTTTTTGCAGCCCGGCCAACAGCTCGTCGAGCTTATGGTCTCAATGGAGCTGTCCAGCGAAGCGCCCGGGTTTCAGGAGGACTGGCCCAGCGACCTGTACTTCCGCCTGAACGGGCGGGAGCTCTGCCGATGGACAAGCCCCGGTGACTTCGGCAGACGGCGCGGGATCTATAACCCCGCCTGGTGGGGGCGCAACTGGAACCAGCATGGCCTGTTCAAGCTTTTGTCTGTGGATGGCTTGGGCACCTATATTGACGGGCGCAAGCGGTCTGACACCTCTCTGTGCGATTTGGACATCACCGCCAATTCCCCGCTGGTTTTCCGCATCGGTGTGTCGGAGGACGCGGTGAACGTGGGCGGGCTCACCATCTATGGACGCGGATTCGGAAACTACGACCAGGGCATCCGGACGCGGATGCGCTACAAGTAGCGCCTCCTGCTTCGTCGGCTCAGTCGCTGTGCCGTGGGACCAATCAGCCGGGTCATGCTTTGCAGGAAAATGTTAACATAACGTCAATTGAATGAATTATTGTTTACCGATATACTTTTACCTATCGTGTCATTGCCTCCTCATGTTTCGCAGCGGGAAACAGATCCAGAAAGGATTGTTTTTTATGCAGCGCGACCCCGACACCGCGATGATTCTAAGGCTTCTGGAGGAAGAACCTTCCTTCGAGCAGTCGCTTGAGACGCTTGGGGAGGCCGTCGGCGCGCCATCGCTGACGGCGCTGCTCACGGATTATCTAAACCGGTGCGGCCTCACCATCGCGGAGGTCGCAGACCAGACATTGCTGAGCAAGTCCTACACCTATCAGGTTTTCAACGGCGTGCGCAACCCCGGCCGCAACGCGGTGATTTCCATCGCCCGGGTAATGGGCGCGAGCCTCGGCGAAACGCGCAGGCTGCTCAGCCTCGCGCAGAAGGGCGACCTGTACCCCCGCGTCCGGAGAGACGCGGCCATCATTTTTGCAATTTCGAAGGATTATGACCTGATGCGGATGGATCGGCTCCTCTCGGACATCGGAGAGCCGTCACTGCTGCGCGGTGTGTAACGCGCCGCTGATCGGAGGTGGGGCAATGGACAATCCGGCGGTCGCCACCAAGGAGACGGCGGGGATCGGCGCGCGCTTGCCATCTCTCGCGGACAAATTTCAAATTGCCTCCTGCACCGAGGAGGGCGGCGGATGGCAGCGATACCTGCTCCGGGACGCGTTGAGCGGCGTGATGTATGTACTCAAGGCGGCGCCCGAAGCGGAGTTGCCCGCGTTTCAGCGGGAGTATGAGCTGTTCGTGCGCCTGCATGACGATGCATTCCCCCACCCGACGGCCGTTTACAAAAGCCAGGGCCGTGCGTTCTTTATCCGGGAGTATATTCCGGGCAAAACCCTTGAAAACCTGCGATTGGAAGGCCCTCTCGGCCAGGCGTCGGCGCTGGCGCTCTCTGCCGAGGCGTGCGCCATCGTCGCCAAGCTCCACGCGATGACGCCGCCGGTCGTTCATCCGGGCATAGAGCCCCGGAATTTCGTGTTGGGGGAGGACGGACGGCTTCATCTGGTCGATCTTGGCGGCGCGCGGTCGCTTGACGGAAAAGGCCCGTCCGCGTCGGCCCCAGCCGCGGCCCCGGAACTGTCCGCGATGCCCTGCCACGACGAGCGGACAGACGTTTTTGCCTTGGGTGGCATGCTGCTTTTTCTCTTGACCGGATCGCGCGATTTACAGGCGCTTGATCGGGCGCGGGTTTCGCCGTCCGTCCGTCGGCTCGTCGCCCACTGTTTGGAGTTTGATCCGTCTCGCCGCCCCGAATCTGTAAAAAAAGTCATCGCCCAGATCGAGGCGCTGCGTTCCCGGCGCAGGCGCTGGGTTCGGGCACTGACCGGCGTCGCCGCGGCGGTTTTGCTCGCCGCGTTCTTTATAGGTAATTCGGATACGCTTGCGCGGTACGTCGGATGCGCAATACTTGTCGCCGGCGCGGAAGAGTACCGCTTTTCGTCGCCACTCGTCGAGCGCGCGGTGCGGCTTCAGTTGGATCGCCCCTACGGCCGGATCTCCCGGCAGGATATGCTGACGGTGACGGAACTCTACCTATGCGCTGAAACGCCCTATAAAAACTGGAGCGACCTGCAATCAAACGGCGGCGGCGAACAGCAGCTGAACGGGGTTTCTCACAGCGAGTATGCGCGGCTTGATGATTTGTCCGACCTTGAAAACATGCCGGCGCTCACAAGCCTGGCGCTGAACCGGCTGTCGATCCGTGACCTCGCGCCCCTCGCCGGGTTGAAGCTCGTCCGTTTGGGGCTCGGAAGCAACAGCATTTCCGACCTGACGCCGATCCTGGGGATGGACACGCTCGAGGCGCTGGACATCTCCGATAACCCCTTGTATGACCTTCGCGGGCTTGAAAGGCTGACGAACCTGAATTCGCTGAACATCACCGCCGTGCCTGCGGCGAGCCTTGAGCCCCTTGCATCGCTGCGCCTTTTTGCACTTTCGTACTTCGATATGCTTCCGGTGACGGACGCTTCGGCGCTTGGGCGGATGGAGGAACTCCAGTTCTTCGGAACGCGTTATTTGACGCGCGAGGGCATCGAGGCGCTTTCCCGGGCGAAAGCGATGCGGCGAGCCTACGTGTTTTATTCCGAAGCCGACAGCCTGAAGCCCTTTCTTGGCATGCGGGCGTTGACCTGCCTTACGCTGCGCGGCGCGAAGCTGAAAGACCTGGAGGGCATTTCCGCGCTCCCGGTGCTGGAGGAAGCAGACTTTTCGGAATGCGGCCTTGAGCACATCGATGCGCTTCGCAGCAACAGCACCGTCCGGTTGATAAACCTCGCGTACAATCCGCTGACAGACCTTTCTGCGCTCATGGAAATGTCCGCGCTGAACCACGTCACGCTGTCAACGGATCAGCGGTCCCTCGCGGACGCATTGCCCCCGGATCGAAAGTTCTCCATTACATTCATATAGCGGCGCGCCGCCTTGGGGAGGGCAGAAGATGAATGATTCGCTCGCGTTTCTGAGCGAGTACCGCCCGCTGGGCGACACGTCGTACATCCCGGACGAGATTCTCATAAAATTCGAAATTCTCTCGTGCCTGAAGGACCGAAGCGCCCGGCAGGTGCTGCTTCTTCGGGACAGGGAATGCGGCGTACGCGTCGTCATGAAGGTGGCGCCATCCAATCAGCTGGGCTTCCTCGTCCGGGAGCATGAGATCCTTGCGCGGCTGCACGACCGCGCTTTTCCGCACCCGGTGGCCTGCTTCGAACAGGGGGGACGCGCGTTTTTCCTCCGGGAATACGTACCGGGGCGGTCGCTTGCGGAGTGCGTCGAGGACGAAGGTCCGTTTTCTGAAGAACGGGCGGCGGAGATCGTCGCGGAGGTCTGCGCCGTCGTCAAGAAGCTCCACGGCGGCACCCCGCCTGTGGTGCACCGGGACATCAAACCGCAAAACCTGGTCCTTTCACCGGACGGCGTGCTGCATCTGGTGGATCTGGACGCCGCCGAGACGCTCAGTCCGGATAAAAGCGAGGATACCATGGTTATGGGCACCGCCGCCACAGCCGCGCCCGAGCAGTTTGGCTACCGCCGCTGCGATGAACGAACCGATGTGTACGCCATCGGAATGCTGCTGACGTACCTGATAACTGGAGGATACGACGCATCCAAGCTGCGTGGCGCGGGTGCATCCGTCGGCATCCGCAGGCTCATCGCGCGGTCGGTGCAGTTTGACCCGAGCAGGCGCTTTGCCTCGGCGGATCAGCTTTCAAGGCACCTTATAAAGCGGCGCAGGCGCCCGCTGAGGCGGGTTTTGGCGGTCTCGGCTGCGGTTCTCCTGCTGACGACCATGGCCTTTGCCGGTGTCAACGCGGGGCGCATCTCGGACTTTATCGAGACTGTGTCGGAGGTCGCTGCGGAGCCCGCCTACCAGTTTGCCTCGCCGCTTGTTGAAAAGGCGGTGCGGCAGCAACTGGGAAGGCCCGAAGGCGTTGTGCTGGAGCGGGAGATCGTCATGCTGACGGAACTGAACCTGGTCGGCGGCACAGCCTTTGGAAATTGGAACGACGCGGTTTCCTTCGGCGATAGCATCCTGCTAAGCGGCACGGAATGCATGGATGCCGCGCAGATTGGTAGTTTAGGCGATCTTGAAAAGATGACCCGGCTTCAGCGCCTCTCGCTGAACCGGCTGAACATCCGCGATCTGCGCTTCCTTTCCGGGCTGCCGCTGGTCAGCCTTTCCCTTGCGGGAAACCAGATTACGGACCTAAGCCCGCTTTCCGGCATCAAGACGCTCAGGGATCTCAACATCGCGGACAATCCGGTTCGCGGGCTGGAGGCGCTGGTGGGCGGCCCGCCGCTGAACATGCTCAACATCGGCGCCACCGGGATCACCGATCTTTCTTGCATCGCCGACATGCACCTCAACCAGTTGGATATGAATGACATGCGTCCGGAGACCGATTTTTCGGCGCTCTGGCGGGTTAAAGGCCTCAAGGCGATCAGCGCAAACGGGCTGCCCCCCGAGGCGATCGAACCGCTGCTGGCGATGAAGGACTTGGAGGCGGTGACGCTGTTTTTCTGCGGCATAACAAGCCTTGAGCCCTTTCTGGAGATGGAAGGGCTGCACACCTTGAACCTTCAGGGCAACAACCTGAAGCGTATTGAGGGGATCGGCGAGCTCAAGGAGTTGAAGTACTTCGAAATTTCGTTAAACCCCGTTACCGACCTTTCGCCGCTCGCGGGAAACGCCAGCATTTCGGAGCTGTTGATCGCCGGCGCGCCGGTTTCCGATCTTGAGCCGCTTGCCGCAATGTCAGGGCTCGCTTCTGTGGTCGCGTCGGAGGATCAGCGCGCGCTGATCGAGGCGCTGGGACAGGCGGTCGGCTTTTCCGTGCGCTACTGGTAATCTGCCACTCATCGCGCGGATGTTCCTCTGACAAAGGAAAACGTGGATCATCCCCTCGCTGCGAGGGGACTTTTTTCGTTCGAAAAATGATGCAGACAGCACACCAACCGAGGCTTCGAACAGTCTATAATTGGCATCAATGTTACTTTTTTCCATTTGCCATTTGCCTGCCCGGTAACGGCAAGCAGCGGCGCCGCCAATGTTCCCGCGTTCCACCTGCAAAATCGCACCCGAACCAATTTGGAGGCTTATGCTTCCATGGGTTTTACCACGAAATAATGGAGGGCTTTTCGAATGAAAACGACGAAGTGGCTGGCGTTGATCCTGTCGTGGCTCATCCTGCTCAACTCCTGTTTCATCGGGGGCATCCCCGCCTTGGGCGCCATCGCCGGGTCGTCGGTTGCGCTGGCGGAGGCTGAAGCACCCGCAGCCGAAGCGGCGGATTCTGAGACAACCGAGCGGCAGGAAGAAGCCCCCCAACCGGCTAAGACGGAACCGCCGGTGCAGCCCGAAAAGCCTGAAGAACCCGCGCCCTCTGAAGAACCCGCGCCCTCTGAAGCGCCGGGTCAGGATGGCGAGCCGGATCAGGGGCAGCCTTCCGCTGAAGCGCCTTCTTCTGCGGAGCCCTCTGCGGAGCCGTCCGAAGCCCCCCAGGTTGCTTTGAGCGCGCCGGCTGAGGTACAGCCGGAGAAAACCGAGAAACCGGAAGCCGAATCGGTCGAACTTGCGCCGAAAGGTGAGGACGACGGTTCCATTCCGGTAACGGAAATCCAGCTGAACACGGCTTCGCGTACCATCGCCGTCAACGAGGAGTACGAACTGTTCGCCACCGTGCTGCCGGAGGATGCCACGGATCAGGCGGTTCTCTGGACGAGCGAGGACGAGACCATCGCCACCGTCGATGAGAACGGCGTGGTAACGGGCGTCAAAATTGGAAAAACCAGGATCAGGGCCGCCAGCGCGAACGGCGTAGAGGCCTTCTGCGCCATTACGGTAAACAACGTGCTGGTGACGAAAATCACCATCGTTGCGTTGACCGCTCCGCTGAATGTTGGCGATACCTACGAACCTGTCGTGGCCATCACGCCGTCCAACGCCAGCAACAAGGCGCTCAAATGGACTACATCTAATGCGAAGATCGCCACGGTAAACGCGGACACAGGGGTTGTGACTGCCGTGGGCGCGGGCTCCGCTACGATTACTGCCACCGCGAAGGACGGCAGCAAGAAGTACGCAACCATGTCGGTGAAGGTGGTTGTGCTTGCGAGAGCCATCGCGCTGCCTGCGGAGAAGACGCTGATCGCGGGCGGGAAACTGACCTTGACGCCGGTGTTCGACCCGGCGAATACGACGAAGAAGACGCTCATGTGGGCGAGCGCTGATCCGACGGTGGCGACGGTGACGTCGGCTGGTTTGGTGACGGCGGCAGCGGTGACGGAATCGAAGACGACGACGATCACGGCGACGACGACGGACGGGAGCGAGCTGACGGCGGAATGCGCCGTGACGGTGTTGCCGAAGGCGACGGGCGTAACGATCCTTGTGGACGGTGAAGACCTGGCGGCAGC
>JAEZTD010000079.1 GCA_023443705.1 Bacillota bacterium
GCGCGACAGCTTCATCCCCTTCACCCTGACATACCACACGGTAGATGCCGGAATCTATTCCCTGCCCATCGAGTGTAATGTTGAGTTCTTCTTCTACAACAAGGCCATGTTCAAGGAAGCTGGCTGCGAAGTGCCTCAGACCTTCGATCAGTTCCTGGAAGTATGCCAGAAGCTTAAGGACGCCGGTTTCACCCCTGTCTCCGTCTGCGGCGTGAACGGCTGGCCGATGATCCGGTACTTCTCCTATCTGCCCTTCCGGCGCACCGGCAACGAATTCATCGACGCTGCCGTGCGGGGAAAGGCGCCCTTTGACGGTGAGGTCGGACTCGAGGCGCTGAACTTCGTCGCGAAGATGGGCAACTACTTCCAAGAGGGGTTTGCTACGACGGACATTACTGCCGCGCTCGACCTGTTTGTCAGCGGCAAAGCCGCGATCTTCTACACCGGAACCTGGGACCTTGAGAACATGTTCAACAAGAACCTGGGCGAATCCATGCAGGACAATGTGGGCTACTTCATGATGCCGACGGTTGAGAACAGCCCGACCAAGCCCACGGACGCCGTAGCCCACGCCGGCATGGGCTACGCCATCTCTAAGGAAGGCTTTACCGACAACGTCAAGGCGTTCACGAAATACTTGATCGAGCACTTTGCGGAGAACGCGAGCGAGATCGGGGGATTCATCCCCGCTATGCCCATCGAGATCCCCGCGGATGCTGACCCGCTTTACGCGGCGGCGCTGAGTCAGTTGGCTTCAATCGAAACGCCCGCGAAGATTTGGGACGTCGTACAGGATCCGGTTTCCAAGGTCCTGTTTGAAGACGAACTGAACGCCGTGGCGATGGGCATCATGACGCCTGAAGAATTCGCGCAGAAGGCCAACGAGACCGTTGCTGAAAACGCGCCCGAATTCTTCGGAGACTGACGCACGGCAGGCAATTACGACGCTGGGGGTTGGCGCACAAAGCGCCTCCCCCGGCGCCGCAAACGAGGGTGGGTTCATGGATAGATATTTCCGAAATCGCACGGCTTTTTCGATCTTTGTCATTCCGGCGTTGATCGTCTTCACCTTTACCGTGTTCGTGCCAATCGCATGGTCCATTGGGTACAGCATGTTCAAGTGGAACGGCATCACGCAAATGAAATTTATCGGCCTCGACAATTACCGAACCATGCTCCTGGAGGACAAAACGCTCTGGCTCACGTTCAAAAATAACCTCGTGTATGTTGGCGTAAACGTGGTGATGCAGGTCGGGCTGGGTATGCTGGTGGCGCTTTTGCTCACCCAGATCAAGACTTTCCGAAATCTAATCAAAACGCTGTACTTTACGCCCGCGATCATCTCGTCTGTGGCGATATGTCAGGTATTTTCCAAGGCGTTGTCAATCGAGCCGATGGGCATCGTCAACGCGCTGTTTCAAGGGATGGGCATGGAACACATGGTGCGCGCGTGGCTCAGCGACAAAAACTGGACGCTTGTGATCGTTTCGTTTGTTGAAGGTTACCGCTACATCGGCCTGTATATGGTGATCCTGTATTCCGCTTTGTTATCCCTTCCCGGGGACGTCATCGAAGCCGCCAGGATTGACGGCGCAAATCCGGTGCAGATGTTTTTCAGAATTAAGTTCCCCTTGATCCGCGGGGTGTTTGGCGTGGCGGTAATCATGGTCGTCAACGGCACCATGAAAGGGTTTGACGTGCCGTATATCCTCACCAACGGAGGGCCGGGCAAGCTCAGCGAACTGGTTGCCACGTATATGTACAAAACCGCCTTTCTGTCCTCGAAATTTGGCTATGGAAGCGCCGTGGCGGTGTTTATCGCCATCGAGTGCCTTGTGATGGTATTGCTTCTCAAGCGCATCTACTTGGCGGATGACGAGCCGAGCCTGCATTGAAGGAAGGAAAAAGCATATGAGAAATGGGGTCAAATTCCATAAACTGCTGAGCGTTGGCTTGGTTTCCGTCGTGGTCCTAGTGGTTCTGGCGGTGCAGATCTATCCGGTTCTCTGGGTTTTTTCGTCAAGTTTCAAGTCCCAGGTGGAATTCAAGGAGAGCAGCCCCTTTGCCCTCCCGGAGCGCTTTACGCTGGATAACTATGTAAGATCGTTTGAGAGGGTCAACATCGGGAGCTACTTCTCAAACAGCATCATCATTACGGTGGCGGCGGTTCTCATGATCGCGCTGTTCAGCGCGATGGTCTCCTTCGCGCTCTTAAAGATGCGGTTCCGGGTCAGCAAATTTCTCAAGGTCTATTTCATCGCGGGCATTATGATCCCAATCCAGGTGACATTGATCCCCATGTTCATCATCTACCAAAAGCTCGGGATGCTCAACACACATTGGTCGCTGATCCTTCCCCAGGTAGGCTTTGGCCTACCGATGTCGGTGTACATGTTCACCGCCTTTTACAGATACATCCCGGGCTCGGTTTTGGAATCGGGAATCATCGATGGCTGCGGCGTGTACAGGCTGTTTCGCGCCATCGTCATGCCGATGTCCAAAAACACGCTGATCACGGTCATTACGATGAACGCGATCTTTATCTGGAATGAGTTTGTACTCGCTAATACGTTTATCAGCAAGACGCCCATGAAGACCATTCCGCTGGCAATTTATGAATTTCGCGGCGACTACGGTCTGACGGACTGGGGCGGAACGTTTTCTGTCATCGCGCTTACCATACTGCCCATTCTGGTTTTGTATTTCGCGCTCAATAAAAGTATCATCAGCGGCATGACCGCAGGCGCGGTCAAAGGATGAACGGAGGTAATGGAAATGAAGGCGAACGTACGGGTGTATCCCGCCAAGGCTGAGGCGGAAATGAACCGGCTGATCTTCGGCCATTTTTCGGAGATCGCGTTTGACAACATCCCCGGAGGGTTTTTCGATCCCAACAGCCGCTTCGCTGACGAAGACGGCTTCCGGACGGACGTTATGGACGCGATGCGCGCGGTGCGTACACCGCTCATCCGCTATCCGGGCGGCAACTACGTTTCAAACTACCACTGGGAAAACGGCATCGGGCCAAAGGAGAAGCGGCCGCGGGTGTACGAGTACGCCTGGCGTTCTGAGGACGACAACCAGTTTGGCACAGTGGAATTCATCAAGTTCTGCCGCAAGGTGGGGGCCGAACCGCTCATTTGCGTCAACATGGGCAGCGG
>JAEZTD010000224.1 GCA_023443705.1 Bacillota bacterium
CCTCTCCACCGCCCACCTGACGGACGATCAGCGCGAGAAGATCCGGCGCTCGGTTTCCGACTATATCGCCCAGGGGCAAAAGCGCCACCCGGGCATCGACGGGCTGACGCTGGTGGCCGACGCCCGCTACACCGCCATCGAGCACATGCTGCGCGCGTCCGCCTTCCGCCGCTCGGCATCCGCCGCGGAGGATTTATCCGACCGCATCGACAGGGTGATGACCCATCGGGTGTTCGCGTTCCCGATCTTCCTCTTCGTGATGGGGCTTATGTTCGCGGTCACTTTCGGGCCGGTGGGGCAGAGCCTGTCGGACGGCATGGAGTACCTGATCAACAACATTCTGGGCGCGGGGGCTCAAGGCCTGCTCGCCGCCGCGGCCGCCCCCCAATGGATCGAATCGCTCGTTCTGACGGGCGTCATCGCCGGCGTCGGCGGCGTGGTCACGTTCCTGCCACAGATTCTGATGATCTTCCTGTTCCTGTCGATCCTCGAGGACAGCGGCTACATGTCCCGGGCGGCCTTCATCACCGACAGGCTGCTGCGTCGCTTCGGGCTTTCGGGGCGGTCGTTTATCCCGATGCTGATGGGCTTTGGCTGCACCACCACCGCCGTCATCGGCGCGCGGGCGGTGGAAAACCAGCGGGACCGGCGGATGACGATCCTCCTGACCCCGTTCATGTCCTGCGGCGCGAAGCTGCCGGTGTACGGACTGTTCGCGGCGGCGTTTTTCGCGCAGGGGCAGGGGCTGGTCGTGTTCAGCCTGTACCTTCTGGGCATGCTGATGATGGTTCTCGTCGGCCTGATCCTTCGAAAGACCGCATTCCGCGAGGGCGAGACGCCCTTTCTGATGGAGCTGCCGCCCTACCGCTGGCCGACGGTTAAAAACGTCGCCCGGCGGCTCTGGGAACGGGCGAAAGACTTTTTGACCCGCGCGGGTACCGTCATCTTCGCGATGAGCGTGGTCATATGGTTTTTGCAGAGCTTCTCCTTCGGCCTTCGGTTCGTGACGGACAGCGAGCTGAGCATGTTCGGCGCCCTCGGACGGTTCATCTCACCGCTGCTGGCGCCGCTGGGCTTTGGCGACTGGCGCAAGGGCGTGGCGCTCCTCTCCGGCCTCGTGGCGAAGGAGGCGGTGGTTTCTACCCTGCAGGTACTCTACGCCGCGCCGGATACCGGGCATCTGGTGGGCACGCTGGCCCGGGAGTTCACGCCGCTTTCCGCGTATTCGTTCATGGTGTTCACGCTCCTTTACCCGCCCTGTGTGGCCGCGATGGCCGCCATACGGCGCGAAGTGGATGGCGCGAAGTACCTGTGGCTGTCCATCGCCATCCAGGTGGGCGCGGCATACGTCGCGTCGCTGATCGTCTATCAGGGGGGGAGGATGTTTTTCGCATGACGTGGGTTTCTTACGCGGTGGCTGCCGCCATCCTGGGCTTTGCGGCGTTCTTTGTCTACCGGGGCGTCAGGTCCTTTATCAAGACCGGCGGGCGATCGGCCTGCGACAGTTGCCCCTATTCGGGCGGCTGCGGCGGAAGCTGCGACAAAAAGCCGGACAAGGAATAGTTTCCTCGTCAAGGCATCAAAAACCCCTTCGGTTTTTTGATGCGAAGGAGGACATGCTGCGTGCGCCTGAAATTCTCCGGAATTTCCGGGCGGCGCACTAACCAAAGGTATGGACAGCGCCACCAATATGCGTACTGGCGGCGCTGTCCCGTTCCCGGCGTACACGCCGCCGGGAACGATTAAAGACCTTGGGGACTTTGTTGATGGTCTGCGAGGAATAGTTTCCTCGTCGATCGCCAGAATAGCAACCGGGGGCGCGTTTTTCCGCGCCCTTTTTGCTTGACTGGGGCTCCGGCGGATGATACCATCTTCTGGGAGGGAAGACCATGCATGTGTTTGACATCATCGGGCCGGTGATGATCGGCCCGTCCAGTTCCCACACGGCGGGCGCGGCGCGCATCGGCCGGGTGGCCAGGCGGCTTCTGGGCGAGGCGCCCCTGAAGGCTGATGTGGGGTTCTACGGCTCCTTCGCCAGCACCTACCGCGGCCACGGCACGGACCGGGCGATTGCGGCGGGGCTACAGGACATGGGCGTGGACGACGCGCGCATCCGCGACGCGCTGGGTCTGGCGGAGGAGGCAGGGCTTTCCATCGCCTTCCGCCCGGTGGACCTGAAGGACGCCCACCCGAACACCGCCGTTATCTATGCCGAGGGGTCGACGCGCTCCATTACGGTGGAAGCGGCGTCCGTGGGCGGCGGATCGATTCGCGTTCGGCGGCTGAACGGCCTGCAGGTGGAATTCACCGGCGAGGCCAACACCATCGTCATCCGCCACCGGGACGAGCCGGGGGTCATCGCCCAGGTGTCGGGGCTTCTCGCCGGCCAGGGCATCAACATCGCGACCATGCAGGTGTTCCGAAGCGGCGTGCGCGGCGACGCGGTGATGGTCATCGAGGTGGACGAACTGCCGGGCGAGAGCGCCATGCAGTGCCTGAAGGCCATCCGGGGCATCCGGGACGCGATTCTCATGGAGAAGCTGTAGCCGGAGGGGATAGCATGCTCAGAACCGATTCAATGGAAGAACTTGTGCGCGAGGCGGGGGATGGCCCCATCTCGCGGGTGGTGCTCAGCGATCAGGCGGAGCGGGACGGCGTGACCGAAGATTCCCTCACAGAAACCATGCTGAAGACGCTTCAGGTGATGCGCGAATCCGCCGAAGCGGGTCTGAAGCCGGACGTCAGGTCCATGTCCGGCCTCACCGGCGGTCAGGCGGCGAAAGTGATGGCGCGCGTCGCCTCCGGCGCTTCCTCGGCGGGGGACGTCGTGGGCGAGGCGATGGCGGTGGCGCTGGGCGTCGCGGAGCTGAACGCCGCGATGGGGCGCATCGTGGCCGCGCCGACGGCGGGCGCCTGCGGCATTCTGCCGGGGGTGCTGCTCGCCTACGGCAAGGCCCGGGGCGCGGACGACGCGGCCCTCGTCCGGGCGCTGTTCACC
>JAEZTD010000369.1 GCA_023443705.1 Bacillota bacterium
GGTCTGCGCCGAGCGCGGCGCGCCCCTTCTCAGAGCCGAGCGCCTGCCTGTGGATGTTTTGGAGATCACACCCCGCGGCGCTTCATTTCACTGCGATGCGCCGGGCATTGGCCCGGTGGATGCGCACGTAAATCTGGCAGGGCGGCACCAGCTCGAGAATGCCCAACTGGCGCTGGCGGCGCTCAGCGCGCTGGCCGGCCGGGGCTGGGCGCTTTCGCCGGAGAAGACCGCCCGTGGGCTTCAGGACGCGCGCTGGCCCGGCCGGCTGGACTGGGCGGACGAGCGCCTGCTGCTGGACGGCGCCCACAACCCTCAGGCGGCGCGGGCGCTCAGGGCGTACATCGACGAATTCCTTCCGGGCCAGCGGATCGTGCTGGTCACCGCGATGATGCGGGACAAGCAGCCCGAGGCCTGCGCCGAGATCCTTGCCCCCTGCGCGGCGGCGGTGATCGCCACCCAGGTGGAAGGCCCTCGCGCGCTGCCCGCGGATGCGCTGGCGGAGATATACCGCGCCCACGACGCGCCTGCGGAGGCGGCGGCGCCCCCTTCGGAGGCGCTGCGGGCCGCGTGGAACGCGGCGGGGCCGGAGGGCGTGGTCGTCGCCTGCGGCTCACTGTACCTCGTCGGCGAACTCATGAAGCTGACCGGCAGGCAGGCATAGCCCTCGCCGGTTAAAATAAGGAGGAATGCCCATGATCCGCCACATCGTTCTCTTCAAAATCAAGCCGGAATACAAAGAAGAAATCCCCTCCATTGTCGAGGGGTTCTACTCGATGGTCGGCAAGGTGGACGGCCTCGTCAGCCTCGAGGCCGGCGCAGACTTCCTCGGAAGCCAGCGCAGCTACGACGTGGCGCTCGTCACCGCCTTTCGGGACCGCGCGAGTTTCGACGCCTATCAGGACCACCCGGCCCATCAGCCGGTCAAAAAGCGGATGCACGAGGTGCGGGAGACTTCCGTCGCCTGCGACTATGTGATCGAGGAGGCGTAGAGATGCTGTACGACGAGAAACACGCTGAACAGGCCGCGATCATGGAGACGGCCTTTCGCATGTGCGCCGCCGCGCGCACCGCGCCCAAGACAAGGGGCATCGATTATGTCTGTACGATGGTCGTGACCGGCGATGAAAAGGACGCGCTGGCGGACGAGATGGACCGCCTGGGCGAATCGCTCGGCACGGCTTCCTTCATCCGGGACGCGAAAAACGTGCGGCTCAGCCACGCGGTGGTTTTGATCGGCACGCGCCTTTCGGTGCGGGGCCTCAACTGCGGCTACTGCGGCTTTCCCACCTGCGCGGCCTGCCGGGACGCGGGGGCGACCTGCGCCTACGATCCGATGGATCAGGGCATCGCACTGGGCTCGGCGGTGTCGCTGGCAGCGGACAACCGCATCGACAACCGAATCTTTTACTCCGCCGGGCGCGCCGCGCTCTCGCTGAAGCTGATGGAGGAGGACGTCAAGGTCATCATGGGGATACCGCTGTCCGCCTCCGGCAAGTCGGTCTATTTTGACAGAAGGTAAGCCTGCTTTATAACTGTCGCGGACAACGCCGCCCGCCGACTGGCGGCGTTGTCCGTATCCCGTCAAAAATCCACAAGCCCATTGGGCTGGCCATTTGCCTCCATCTCAAAACCTCTCGGGTTCCTCTTGACAGCTTGCCCCTCAAAGCCATACAATTCAGTAAAGCGTACGACGACGCACGCACAGGGTCTGTGTCGGAGCGTTACCGGCATCACTGACCGGGCCCGCTTCGGGGGGATAAAAATGAGTCTATCGGCAAACGCGGTTTTGAACGGATACACCATCGCGCTGCTAATGCTGCTGTTTGTCTATTCATTTGGCGGGGGGCGCGGAAGATCCCGGCAGCAAGGGCTTTATCTGTCCATGCTTTCCACGACGATCCTTCTTCTCGTCATGGACACTTTTTCCCGGTTCGACGGCCTTGCCCACCCAGCCTTTCCCGCGATCAACTGGACTGGCAACCTGCTGGTGTTTCTGTTCACGCCCTTTTTGCCTTCGCTTTGGGTGATGTACGTATACTGCGTTTCAAGAAACGAGGGCGGCCTTCCCCGCGCCGCGCGGATCTCGCTGCTCTTGCTCAATGCCGGAAACTTTTTTATGGTCATCGCCTCGCAATACACGGGGTGGTATTACACCATCGACGCCGCCAACATCTACCACCGCGGCCCGTTCTACCCCTTCCACCACCTGATCACCCTCATCCTGCTGGGGTGGGCGTACTGGGTCACCTGGCGGAACAAGCCGAACATCGACCGGCGGGTGCTGTTTTCGCTGATCGTATTCCCGATCCCGTCACTGATCGGAAGCCTCCTTCAGGCGCTTTTCTACAGCTACGCCTTTGCGCTGGTGGCCGCGCTGCCGGCGCTCCTGATTGTTCTGCTGTACGCCCAGGACGAAAGCATTTACAACGATTACCTGACCGGCGTCGGCAACCGGAAAAAGCTGGAGGAAGTGCTCAAGGAAAAGGTAGACCGCAGCTCACAGCGGCGGACGTTCTCCTTCGTCATGCTGGACATCGACAACTTCAAGACCATCAACGACACCCTCGGCCACGAAATGGGCGACAATGTGCTGAAGACCGCGGCCGGCCTTCTGAAAAAATGCGTCCGCTCCAACGATTATGTGACCCGCTACGGCGGCGACGAATTCTGCCTGATCCTCGATGTCAGCACCAATCCGGCGCTCACCCGCGTCATCAGCCGCCTGAACGCCGCGCTTGAGATGTTCAACCGCTCGGGCGAACTGCCTGTCAAGCTGTCGTTCAGCATGGGCTGGTCGGTCTACAGCTTTGAAGAGCGGCTGGACCCTGAAGCGTTCTTGAAAAGGGTTGATCTATTGATGTACGAGGACAAGCGTACAAAGAGCCTGGCGCGAAAACTCGGCGCAGAGGCCTGACCGCTCCCCCGCGCCCGTTTTCCCGAAGTATAAAGTTTTGCCGTTCCCTCGCCAGTCGGCGGGAACGGCTTTTTCTTTGGCGGCGGAGATCGCACAAATCAGCAACACGCGCTGTTCGGTCGGGGCGATCCGCCCGGCAAGGCGCGAACACAAAAAGCCACCGGGTTCAGGCCAGGCTTCCCCGCGGCGCGCGCCAACTTCCGCTTATTGCTGCTGCCTTCCGGCCCTGACAAGGTTCGCGGCATGACGCCGCACAGGACCCAACCGTCATCACCCGTGTGGCAACGGTCATTATACCACAGCCGCGCGGCGCGCGCAAGCCCTTGATGTGCATTTGATGGCCACATGCCTTGTTTCTTAACGCACGGCGTGCTATAATGCTGAATAAAATGTACTATAGGGAGTTGATTTTCGTCCATGGACCCGGACAGTTGGCCTATAGCAATCCTACTTGTTCTCACCATCATTTTGAGCGGACTGACATCATCCATTGAGATGAGTTTTAACGCGCTCAACCGCGTCCGCATCCGAAACAGCGCGGAAGACGGCGACAAACGCGCCCGCCGCGCCATTCTCATCCTTTCCCGGTTTGAAGAAGCGCTCACGACAATTTTGATCGTCAACAACGTCCTCAGCATTGCATCGGCCTCGCTGATGACGGTTCTTGTCACGCGCCTTTGGGGCAGCGGCGCGGTGGCCTGGGCGACCATTGTCCTGACGGTGGTTTTCTACATCTTCGCGGAGATGCTGCCCAAGACCGTGGCGCGACGCCGCGCGGACGCCATCGCGCTGAGCATGTCGGGCGCCCTTCTGTTCCTCATCCGCGCGATGAAGCCCTTCGCCTTCCTGTTTACCAAGTGGGGTGAGATGATCGCCCGCCGCTTCCCGTCTCCCGCCGACCCGTCCTTCACCGAGGACGAGTTGCACGACATCATCGAGACCATCGAGGATGAGGGGCTCCTCGAGCCCGACCAGCAGGAACTTTTGCAGTCCGCCTTTGAGTTCGGCGCGATTTCCGCACGGGACATCCTGATCCCTATGGAGAAGGTCGTCATGATCGACGCCTCCGCCACGCAGGATCAAATCGCCGGAAAACTCGCCGCCTACAAGTATTCGCGCTTCCCGGTGTGGGACGAGCGCCGGGGCCGCGTGACCGGCATTCTGCAGGTCAACCGCTTTCTAACCGCACGGCTGACGGGCAGCTACACGCGGCTGCGCTCGCTGCTCATTCCGATACGCACCTATCGCGCTGACATGCACATCGACGACCTGATGACCCAGATGAACCAGCACCGAAGCCACATGGCGCTGATCGCCGACGAAACCGGGAAAACTTTGGGCATCGTCACGATGGAGGACATCCTGGAAGAACTGGTCGGCGAAATCTACGACGAGAGCGACCCGGCGGCCGAGCCCGCCGCGGCGCTGTGAGGTGCGGCATGCTGATTGCGAACATCACGGCGATTCTCT
>JAEZTD010000371.1 GCA_023443705.1 Bacillota bacterium
ATAACCGATACAGAACGAAGCCCGCGCCTCTCGGCGCGGGCTCAGACCATCAACAAAGTCTCCGTAGGGGTTTCAATCGTTCCCGGCGGCGTGTACGCCGGGAACGGGATAGCGCCAACAGTACGCATATTGGTGGCGCTATCTGTACCTTTGGTCAGTGCGCCGCACGGAAATCCGTGAGGATTTCAGGCGCACGCAGGATTCCTTCCTTCGCATCGAAAAAACCATGGGGTTTTTCGATGCATTGAGCCCGCGCCTCTCGGCGCGGGCTTCGTTTGTTCGTTTCGAAGGGTTTCAGAAAGCGCAGAACCCCCGTTCCCCTGATACGGAAAACGCGCGGCGAATCTCGCCGCCCTATTTTTTTCGTCTCCCCTTAAATACAATGCGCCGCTGCACCTGATAGTTGAACGCCAGGAGCAGCGCGTCGCCGATGATCTTGGCGGGCACCGTCGGAATGCGCAGGAACGTGAGGGCGCGGATGATGAGGTAGCTCAGGATCATCATCACGCACGCCAGCGCAAAGTATCTAACGGCGGACTTTGCGCCGGTCTTTGCCTTGAAGACCAGATCCCTGTTGACAATGTAGTTGACCGTGGCGCTGACCGCCCGCGCCGAAACCACCGCCACAATCAGGTATTGGGGGTAGATGATGTACAGCGCGGTGAAGACCGTAAGGTCGATCACCGCCGCCAGCGCGGACGAGCCGAGAAAGGCGATCAGCCGCCTGAGCAATGTGGCGTAGATCAGCACGCTGTCTCGCAGCACGTTGAAACTGGAGCCGACGTTGTTGTCGATGTAGATGGTCTTGATGACCACCTGCTCCACCGGCATGCCGCTCTTTCTGGCGTAAAGCAGCATGCTCATTTCATATTCATAGCGGTCGCCGCTGAGCGAAGCCATCTCGCGGAGCGAATTCCTGGGGAGGCCCCGGAGGCCGGTCTGCGTGTCGTCGATCCACAGCCCGCTGATCAGCCCGAGCGTCCAGCAGGTCATCGTGTTCCCAAACTTCGAGCGCGGCGGCATCTTCGACTTGTCGCGGACGCCCAGAACCAGCGCTTCCGGCGCTTCCTCCAGCTTGTCCGCAATGCGCCTAGCATCCTCCGGCGCGTGCTGGCCGTCGGCGTCGACGGTCACCACCGGACAGGGCTCACCGCTTAGGATGTGCTCAAGGCCCGTCTTGAGGGCCGCGCCCTTGCCCCGGTTGACCGGATGGGTGAGCACTTCCGCCCCCAGTGCGGACGCACGCTCAAAAAGGGACGCGTAGACCGCACCGCCGCCGTCGTCGACGACGATCATCCGGGAGAACCCTGCCGCCTTTAGCGCCTCAATCAGCTGGAGCATGCGCTCGTCTGGTTTGTAGGCGGGTATCAGAACCGCCGTGGTGGTCTCCATCCAATCCCTCGCTCCCGATGAATTGCCCGAACGTATCATAGCACTCCGGCCACGCCGTGTCAAACAGAGCAATCCCTCAGGAGAAATTATGGCAAAACGGAACAATTCCATCCACGCGCGCATCCAATAGATACATGAACCAAATTCTGGAAGGGGAATGAAGATGATTAATAAGAAAAAATTGGGCGTGATGCTTCTCGCCGTCATTCTTATGTTGGCTGTATCGGCGCCCGCCCTTGCCGCCGCGAGAATGGGCGTCATCCGCATGCCCACGCCCAATGGCTCCGTCAACATCCGCTCCGGCCCCGGAACCGGCTACTATGTGCGCGGCTGGGCGCTTCACGGCGACCGGGTCATCATCCTGTCGACGGGCAAATCCTGGGACAACATCCGCGTCGTCCGCACAGGCGTGACGGGCTACGCCTACAACAAGTACATCACCCGCATGGTGGACGTGACCAAGCTCGCCAACTGGGGCACGATGGCGCGCATCAAGACCAAGTACGCGGACAGCACCGTTTCGTTGCGCGAAGGCCCCGGCACCTCCTACGACGTGGAGCGCTACCTAAAGCGCAGCGACGCACTGGCGATCCTCGGAAAGTACGGCAACTGGTACGAGGTGCAGCTGGTGCCCAGCCTCAACACCGGCTACGTTTACAAGGACTACATCACAAACGGCGCTTACGGCGTTACGAACGCGAAGGTCAACCTGCGTAAGAGCGGCTCCTCGTCCAGCAAGATCCTGCGCTCGGTGCCGCAGGGCGCGGACATCATCATCCTCAAGATCGGCTCCAAGTGGAGCAAGGTGACCCATAACGGCAAGGCCGGCTACATCTACAACAAGTACATCGGCGTGACCGACGTCGCGCCCTGAAAAATTCTCCGGCTCAACCAAAGGCCCCGCGTTTGCGGGGCCTCAGACCATCAACAAAAGCGCTCAGCCCGAGAGGGCTGGGCGCAACTTTTAAAAATAGCTGCAAAAACCAAAAGGAAAAGGCAGCACGGATGTCGAATAGATAGGAGGGACGAGTACATCCGGGAGGTCGGAGAAGATGCTGCAAGGAAGAAAGACAGCCAGCCAGAGGGAGTACGAGATCGTATTGCTGGAAGAGCTGGTACCGGAAGACCACCTGCTGCGTAAGATCGATGCGGCGGTGGATTTCGGCTTCATTCATGACATGTGCAAGGACTTGTACTCGC
>JAEZTD010000214.1 GCA_023443705.1 Bacillota bacterium
ACCGCGTGATTCCATGAGCGACGGCGTTTGGGCGGTGGTGGTCGCCGCCGGGCGCGGGGAGCGGATGGGGCTGGGCTACAACAAGGCGCTGCACATTCTCTCCGGGCGTTCGGTCATCGCCCGCACGTTGGACGCGCTGGAGGCGAGCGGCTGTTTCGAAGGCGCGGTCCTGGTCATGGGCGAGGAGGATGAGGCGCAGTACCGACGCCTGACCATGACCGAAGGCGCGTGTCCCCTCGTCCGGGCCTTCGCCCGGGGCGGGGCGACGCGGCGGGAATCCGTCTCAAACGGCCTTGACAAATTGCCCGAGAGCGCGCGGATTGTGGCGGTCCACGATGCGGCGCGCTGTTTCGCGTCACCTGAACTGATCCGCCGCACGGTGGAAAGCGCGATCGAATTTGGTAGCGGCGTCGCCGCGGCGGCGGTCACCGACACCATCAAACAGGTGGACGAGACCGGCCGCGCGGTTCTGACGCTGCCGAGGGGCGCGCTCCGCGCGGTTCAGACGCCGCAGACCTTTCTGGCGGACGTCCTCCGCCGCGCCCACGAAATGGCGCGTGCGGAAGAGGGCTTCGACGCCACCGACGACGCTTCGCTGGTCGAGCGCGCCTTCGGGCCCGTCCATCTGGTGGATTCGCCGCCGGGCGCAAACCCCAAGCTGACCATGCCGGAAGACATGCGCGCTGCGGCGGCGCTGTTGTCTTCGGGGCTTCGGATTGGGCAGGGGATCGACACCCACCGGCTCGTGGAGGGCCGGAAGCTGATCCTTCTGGGCGTCGAGATTTCTTATGAAAAGGGGCTTCTGGGCCATTCGGACGCGGACGTCGCCGCTCACGCGCTGATGGACGCGCTGCTCGGCGCGGCGGCGCTGGGCGACGTCGGCACATGCTTCCCCGACAGCGACCCGGCCTACTGCGGCGCGGATTCCATGAAGCTGATGGAGGAAGTGAAGCGCATGCTTCGGGCGGAGGGTTGGTATCCCCAGAACGTTGATGTGACCATCGCCGCCCAGGCGCCGAAGCTGATGCCCCACAGGGCGGCGATGCGGGAGAACGTTGCCCGCGCGCTGTCGATCCCGGTGGAGCGGGTGTCGGTTAAGGCCACGACCACCGAAGGCATGGGCTACGAAGGTCGCGGCGAAGGCATGAGCGCGACGGCCGTGGCGACGATCACCAAATGAAATGGAGGAGACGCCGGTGAGCATCATCCGAAATCCGTCTCTGGCGCCGGAGGGCGTAAAAAAGATCGAATGGGTGCGCAGGCACATGCCGATTTTGAACGAGCTGGAGGCTCGGTTTTCCAAGGAACAGCCCTTTCGCGGGATGAACCTGACCATGTCCATCCACCTGGAGGCGAAGACCGCCCGGGCCGCGCTCCTCTTCAAGGCGGGCGGCGCGCGGGTGCGCGCGACCGGCTGCAATCCACTGTCCACCCAGGACGACGTGGCCGCGGCGCTCTCCGAAATGGGCGTTGAGGTGTTCGCCTGGCACGGCGCGACGCCGGAGGAATACCACGCCCACCTGATCGAGGCGCTCTCCTCGGCGCCCAGCCTGATCCTGGACGACGGCGGGGACCTGACAGAGATTCTGTGCGACGAACGGCCGGATCTGGCCAAAAACCTCATCGGCGGCGGCGAGGAAACCACCACCGGCGTCATGCGCCTTCGCGCGCGGCACGCCGCGGGCGCGCTCAGCTTCCCGATGGTATGCGTCAACGACGCGAAGATGAAATACCTCTTCGACAACCGCTACGGCACCGGCCAGTCGGTGTGGGACGGCATCCTGCGCACGACGAACCTGGTGGTGGCGTCCAAGACCGTGGTCGTGGCCGGATACGGCTGGTGCGGCAAGGGCGTGGCGCTTCGGGCGAAGGGCCTCGGCGCGCGGGTGGTGGTGTGCGAAGTGGATCCGGTCCGCGCAGTGGAGGCCGCGATGGACGGCTGCGACGTGATGCCGATGGACGAGGCGGTGAAGGTGGGCGATCTGTTCGTCACCGTCACCGGCTGCAAGGACGTGATCCGCGCGGAACACATGGCGAAACTCAAGGACGGCGCGATTCTCTGCAACGCGGGGCACTTTGATGTGGAGGTCGCGGTGTCCTCCATGCGAAAGGCTGCCATAAAAAGATATGAGGCGCGGCACAACATCGAGGCGCTGGAAATGGCGGACGGCCGCACCGTGTACATCCTGGCCGAAGGGCGATTGGTCAACCTGGCGGCGGGGGACGGCCATCCCGCGGAGATCATGGACATCAGCTTCGCGCTGCAGGCGCTTTCCGCGGAGTACGTGGCGAAGCACCGGGACGCGCTGAAGCCCGGCGTTTACGAGGTGCCGGAGGAGATCGACCGGGCTGTTGCGCGGATGAAGCTTAACGCGATGGGGCTTTCCATCGACCATCTGACGGACGAACAGCGCGCGTACATCCTCTCGACCGGGGAATAGGAGGGCGCATGATAAAAATCGAAAACGTCCGGCTGTACACCGGAAGCGCGTATTTTGACAAGGCCTGCGTGCTGACGGACGGCGCGTTCATCCGCTACGCGGGGGACGCGAAGGGCTGCCCGGACGCCCCCCACGCGCGGCGGGTGGACGGAAAAAACGGCCTTCTGATGCCCGGCTTCTACAACGCCCACTGCCACGCGGCGATGACGCTGGAGCGCGGCGTGGGGTCGGATTTGAACCTAATGGACTGGCTGCACCAGATATTCCCCATTGAGGACAGGCTGAACGGCGCGCACGTCTATAACGGCACGCGGCTTGCGATCGTTGAAATGCTTCGGCGCGGCACGGTGGCCTTCGCGGACATGTACTTTTTCATGGACGAGGTGGCCAGAGCGTCGGTGGAGGCGGGCATCCGCGTCAACCTCTGCCGGGGCTGCGTGAACCGGGAGGGGCTCGACTCCACCCGGGAACTGTACCGTGCCCACGAGGGCGCGGCGGACGGCCTTGCCCGGGTCTACGTCGGCCTGCACAGCGAGTACCTGACCACGCCGGACGTGGCGGCCTACGCCCTTGAGACGGCGCGGGCGCTCGATACCGGCGTTCACGTCCACGTCTCGGAGACGAAGCAGGAGGTGGACGGCTGCCTCGAGCGCCACGGCGTCACGCCGGTCAAGTACTTTGACGACATCGGCCTCTTCGACCGGCACACCATCGCGGCGCACCTGGTGCACGTGACGGACGAGGATATTGATATTCTCGCACGGCGCGGCGTCTATATGGCCCACAATCCGGCCAGCAACCTGAAGCTCGCCTCCGGCGTCGCGCCGGTCGCCAGGATGCTCGCCTCCGGCGTCCGCGTGGCGCTGGGCACAGACGGCCCCTCCAGCAACAACGTGCTGGACATGCTGGGGGACATGCGGCTGGCGTCGCTGGTTCAGAAGGGCGTGTTCGGCGACCCGAAGCTTCTGCCCGCCGCCGAGGCGATCAAAATGGCCACCAGAACCGGCGCGCAGGCGCTGGGCTTTCCGGACTGCGGCCTGATCGAACCGGGCATGCGCGCCGACATGATCCTGTTAAGCGGCGAAGCCGAGAACCTGCTGCCAGGTCCCGACCCGGTGGCCGACGCGGTCTACGCGGCGCAGGGCATGAACGTGGCGCTTACCATGGTCAACGGCCGCGTGCTCTACGAGGATGGGAAGTTCCTCACCCTGGACGAGGAAGAGGTTCGCCGGAAGGCGCTGGAATCTGCCAGGGCGCTGGGTGTCATCGGGCAACCACTATAAAAACCTGCCGGTTTTGCGGGTGTGAAGAGAAGTCCCTGCGCGCGCCTGAAATCCTCACGGATTTCCGGGCGGCGCACTGACCAAAGGTACGGACAGCGCCACCAGTGTGCGTACTGGTGGCGCTATCCTGTTCCCGGCGTACACGCCGCCGGGAACGATTGAAACCATGCGGGGGCCTTGTCGATGGTTTGAGGCCGCCCCGCCCCAGACGGGGCGGCCTCGCTGGCTGCGTGTGAAAGGTCAGCCGTCGGATGTCAGGATATACCGGGCAGTGAGCCTCGGGCAGTAGACGTTGCTGTAGAAGTAATTGCCATTGCCCGCCACATCCGCGTAGGCGGTGTAGGTGGTGCCTACGGAGGGACTGGCGACCTTGGAGGCATTGTCGAGGATCACATACTCGGGTGCGTCCTCGGTGCCCACGTTCATTACCAGAAGAGGCGTTTCGTCCTGAATGATTTCTACGACCGGGCCCACGCACTTGAAGATTTTGCCATACCACTGGCGGTAGGTGAGCAGCAGGTTCTTGTAGTCCATCTTCCAGGCCTTGCGGGAGTAGTCGTTGAGCGAAGGCACGTAATTGACGTGTACCGAGACCACCGAGTCCGTGAGGCCAGGCTTCTGGGCGCGGAAGGTGACGGTGTTGTCGCCGATGGTGGTAAACTTCGCCTTAAAGGAGAAGCTGCCGTCCTGGCTGATCCTGATCGAATCTTGCACATGTTCGGTGTCCACCACCAGCGTCGCGGAAGGGTCGATCGTGCCGGAGATGGACATGGTGTCCTTTGATGAGGTCTTTGCGATGTTCAGACTGGGTTCCAGCGGGATGTCCTGCGGTTCGCGGAAGAGTACCACATCCCTGCGGGTTTGCCGGTGGTTCGCCGTCTCCACGAGGATGGAGATGTTGTTGTCGCCGTAGCCGACGCTTATGTTAGCGGACAGAAGCCCGGCGTAGTCCACGACGTCGGTCACGTCCTCGCCGTTAACCAGAACTTTTGAGCCCGGCACGACTTGCAGTTGCAATGAGTAGATTGAATTTACAACTTCCTGAAAGTCGCTGGTGGGGCTTATCAGGGTCAGCGGGGACTCGGGTACCCTGATGGTGAGTTCAAGGGGCGGGAGTTCCGCGACGTCCCCATTTTCGCTCTCAAGCAGCGGCGTCATCGTAATCACGGCGGCTTCGGCCTCTTCCGGCTTTTCCATGAACCAGCTGCTGTCGGCCACTTCGATGCGCGTAAGGCCACCGGTCAGCAGAAACGACTGATCCAGTTCCTTGATGAATATGGAGTGCCCATCGTCGCCGTAAAAGGTAATCGCGTGGCCGATGCGACCATCCTCCAGCGTGATTTCCTCGACATCCGGAGCCGTTTTGTCACCGGAAGTGTACATGCGCTCAAGCCGCCATGCGTCGAACCAGAAGTACAGTTTGTAGACCGCGAGGCACAAGAAGACCACCGAAACCAGCGCGAAGACCGTCCACATGAAGCCTGTGGCCACGCGCATGGCACGGGTCGGGCCCTTTCGGGCGGACGAGGTGGCGAAAGCTTCGATCACCTGGTTGCAGCGGGCGCAGTGCGTGCGCCCAGCGGCGACGCTCGCGCCGCAATTTGGACATTTCAATGGGTTACCTCCAACTGGTTTCGGTCAGTCGCGGACGCGGCTCTGCAGGTAAGTATATCACGATTCGTAATTATAACTGTTTTTACACGCGCTGTCAAAATCCTTTCCGGCGGGCGGATTTCACGTGGAATGCAAAGTTTTGTCACATTATTTGATCGACAAGCCGCACCGGCATGGTATAATGGTATAATAGAAGCATGAACCGTTCGGGAGGGATGAATTTTTGGACAATTTCCGCGAAGAGGTGGCCGTCCGCCACAACGCCGGGCTCTACGGATTTCTCTACGTGCTCGCCTGGGTGGCGCTGGTGGTGCTTGCGCTGACGGCGATGATCGGGCTTTCGGG
>JAEZTD010000380.1 GCA_023443705.1 Bacillota bacterium
ACTCGCTGGCCATCGGCATCGCGAACTCGCTGACCAACATGGGCTTCTCGCCCTACCCGATCCTGACCGGCCAGGACTGCGACAAGGCCAACATGAAGAACGTTCTGGCGGGCAAGCAGTCCATGTCGATCTTCAAGGATACCCGCACGCTGGCCGAGAAGGTTGTGGGCATGGTGGACGCGCTGATGAAGGGCACCGAGCCGGAAATCAACGACACCAAGACCTATGACAACGGCGAAGGCAAGATCATCCCCTCCTTCCTGTGCGACCCGGTGTTCGCCGACAAGGACAACTACAAGGAACTCTTGATCGACAGCGGCTACTACACCGAGGCGGACATCACCGGCTAATCCAACTCGCTTAGCACTCAAAAGACCGGGGACGGACGGCCATGACCGTCCGTCCCCGTCTGGGATTGGGGGAATTCCATGGCAAAGGTTCTTCTGGAGATGCGCTCCATCACCAAGACGTTCCCCGGCGTCAAGGCGCTGGACAACGTCAACATCCGGGTGGAGGAGGGCGAAATCCATGCGCTGGTGGGCGAAAACGGCGCGGGCAAGTCCACGCTGATGAACGTGCTCAGCGGCATCTACCCCTACGGCAGCTACACCGGAGACATCGTGTACGACGGTCAGGAATGCCACTTCAAGACCATCAAGGATTCGGAGCATAGGGGCATCGTCATCATCCATCAGGAGTTGGCGCTGGTTCCCTATCTATCCATCGCGGAAAATATGTTTCTGGGCAACGAGCGCGCCCGCCGGGGCCTCGTGGACTGGGACGAAACCAACCACATGGCGGAGAAATTCCTGGGCATCGTGGGGCTTCACGAAAGCCCGCGCACGCTCATCAAGGACATCGGCGTCGGCAAGCAGCAGCTGGTCGAAATCGCGAAGGCGCTGGCCAAGGACGTTCGGCTTCTGATTCTGGACGAACCCACCTCCTCCCTCAACGAATCGGATGCCAAGAAACTGCTGGACCTTCTTTTAACGCTCCGAAAAGACAAGGGCGTCACTTCGATCATCATCACCCACAAGCTGAACGAAATCGCCTACGTCGCCGACAAAATCACCATCCTCCGGGACGGCGCGACCATCGAAACGCTGGACAGCGCGGCTGATGAAATCACCGAGGAGCGCATCATCCGCGGTATGGTCGGGCGCGAGCTGACCGACCGCTTCCCGAGGCGCAACGCCCGGCCCGGCGAGGTTGCCCTTGAAATTGAGCATTGGACGGTCTACCACCCGCTGTACACCGAGCGCAAGGTGGTGGACGACGTATCCATCAGCGTCCGAAAGGGCGAGGTCGTGGGCATCGCCGGGCTAATCGGCGCGGGGCGCACAGAGCTTGCGATGAGCGTTTTCGGCCGCTCCTACGGCACAAAAATTTCCGGAACCGTCAAAAAAGACGGAAAACCCCTTCATCTCCACAGCGTGGCGGAGGCCATCAAAAACGGCTTCGCCTACATCACGGAGGACAGGAAGGGAAACGGGCTGGTTTTGATCGATTCGGTCAAGCGCAACCTGACGCTGTCCCGGCTCGACTTCGTTTCCAACAACGGCGTTCTGGACAAGGACAAGGAACAGAACGAGGCCGAAGCCTACCGCGACAAACTGAACATCAAAACCCCAACCGTCGAGCAGCAGGTGGGCAATCTCTCCGGCGGCAACCAGCAGAAGGTGCTGGTGGGCAAGTGGATGTTCTCCATGCCAGACATCATGATTCTGGACGAGCCCACCCGCGGCATCGACGTGGGCGCCAAGTTTGAAATCTACCAAATCATCAACCAGCTGGTCGCGGAGGGCAAGTCGATTCTGATGATCTCTTCGGAACTGCCCGAAATCCTCGGCATGTGCGACCGAATCTACGTGATGAACGAGGGGAAACTGATTGCGGAGCTGCCGCGAGCGGAGGCCTCTCAGGAGGTCATCATGAACCACATCCTCAAGGCCAGCAACAGAGAGGTGAGCGCATGAGCAAGCTGAGAAAGGCGCTGGGCGGAAACCTGAAGCAGTACTCCATGCTGATGGCGCTGGTCGTCATCGTCCTCATGTTTCAGACGATGACGGGCGGCATCCTGCTCAAGCCCATGAACGTGTCCAACCTGATCTTCCAGAACGCCTACGTCGTCATCCTCGCGGTGGGCATGCTGATCTGCATCCTGACCGGCGGCAACATCGACTTGGCCGTCGGCTCCGTGGTGGCGCTGATCGGCGCCTGTGCGGGCGTGTTCATCATCACCTGGAAACTGAACGTGTACCTCGCGGTGTCGCTTTGCATGCTGGCCGGGCTCCTGATCGGCATGTGGCAAGGCTTCTGGATCGCCTACGTGCGCATCCCGGCGTTCATCGTGACGCTCAGCGGCATGCTGGTGTTCCGGGGGCTAACGCTGCTCATCCTGGGCGGCCTGACGCTGGCGCCGTTCCCGCAGGACTACCTGATGTACTCCACCGGCTTCATCCCGAACTTCCTCGGCACCTGGTTCGGCCTGCCGGACAAGCCAAATGTCACGGCCATCGCCGCGGGCATACTGCTTTCGGTGGTCTACATCATCTCGCAGTTCAGGAGCTATGCAAGCCGCAAGCGCAAGGGGTATCAGGTGGAGAGCGTGGCGGCGCTCGTCATCAAGATGATCGTCATCAGCGCGGTGGTCGTCTGGTTCTTCTACGTGCTAAGCCAGTACCGCGGCATCCCGACGGTCCTGATCCTGCTGGGCATAATTCTGGTCGGTTATGGGTATTTTACGTCGAACACCGTGATGGGTCGCCACATCTACGCCATCGGCGGCAACGAGAAGGCGGCGCTCCTGTCCGGCGTCAAAACGAACAAGATGCTGTTTCTCTCCTACGTCAACATGGCGCTGCTCGCTTCGGTGGCGGGCCTCGTGTTCGCGGCGCGGCTCAACAGCTCCTCGCCCCAGGCCGGCCAGAGCTTTGAGCTGGACGCCATCGGCGCCTGCTACATCGGCGGCGCCAGCGCCTACGGCGGCGTGGGCACCGTGGGCGGCACGCTAATCGGCGCGCTGATCATGGGCGTTCTGAACAACGGCATGTCCATCATGGGCATCGACTCAAACACCCAGCAGGTCGTCAAGGGGCTGGTGCTTCTGGGCGCGGTGGCGTTTGACGTACTGTCCAAGAAGAACCTGAAGCTACCCTTCGGCAGGCGGACTAAAAAAAGCACGGGCAGCGTGAGCGCCTAGCGCCCGGAATGATCAAAGCCCTGCACTCGAAAGGAGTGCGGGGCTTTGATCTTTTATCCAGAAAAGGGCTAAGGCGCTCCATCGTCGCAGTACTGCGCCTTCAGCGTGGAGATTACCGCCTCAATCCGGTGGTCCGCAAGCGCATAGGTGACGCTGAGGCCATGCTTTCGGCTGTCCAGAATGCCGCAGGTCTTTAGAAGCTTCAGGTGCTGCGACAGCGCGGACTGACCGATCATCGGCACGCTTTCGGAAAGCGCACCGACGGTTTTCGGCCCCTTGATGAGCTCGCACAAGATGGCCAGCCGGTGCTCATTGGCAAGAAGCTTCAAAAGCTCCGCAATCTCCCTCGTTTTCCGCTCCATCGCGCCGTTCCTTTCCGTGTTTCAGTTGACAGATGCCCTGGGTCATGGTACCCATCGGGCAGTAGACGCACCAGGAGCGCGGCTTGAACAGAACCATCGTCACAAGGCCCAGCACCGTGGAGGTCAGCACCACTCCGTAAAAGCCGTAGGCGAACTGCGCAACCCACGGAAAAACCATCGAGGTGTCCGCCCATGTCCAGGGCAGCCGGAAGACCCAAAGGAGCGTCACCGCCTCCCGAAGCGTCGCGCCCGCGAATACCTTCCAGGTGGCGTAGACCATCAGGCCGAACATCGTCATAAAGAACGCCAGAAACCCGTAACGGAACCAGCGGCTTCTGAGAAATGCGGGCGGCGCGATGTTTCTGGAAAGCTTCAGCCGCTTGCCCAACACCTCAAAGAGCTGGCCGCGCCCGCAATACCGGTTGCAGT
>JAEZTD010000384.1 GCA_023443705.1 Bacillota bacterium
CCCGTCCCGGTCACACGCTATCTTCAAGATATTCGCGGACCGGAGCAGGATGGTGGAAAGGTCCTCCGGTTCGTACAGTTCCAGCCGGAAGCTGATTCCAAACCGGTCGCGCAGCGGCGAGGTGAGAAGCCCCGCCCGGGTCGTCGCGCCGATCAGCGTAAACTTGGGCAGGTCCAGCCGGATCGACCGGGCGGAAGGGCCTTTCCCGATCATGATGTCGAGGGCGTAGTCCTCCATCGCCGGGTAGAGCACCTCCTCCACCGAATGGGAAAGGCGGTGGATCTCGTCGATGAACAGGATGTCCCCGGCGGCGAGGTTGGTCAGAATCGACGCCAGATCCCCCGGCCGCTCAATCGCGGGCCCGCTGGTGATGCGGATGTTGTGCCCCATTTCGGAGGCGATGATGCCCGCCAGCGTGGTCTTGCCGAGGCCCGGCGGGCCGTAGAGCAGGAGGTGATCCAGCGGTTCTCTTCGGCCGATGGCCGCCTGCATGTAGACGGACAGGCTCTCCTTGAGCTTGTGCTGGCCGAAGTACTCCGAAAGCGTCAGCGGGCGCAGCGTGCGCTCGACCTCGTCCTCTTCCCTTCGGAAGCCCGTCGCGATCAGCCGTTCGTCGTCCATCAGCCGTTCATCCCCTTCAGCGCGAGCCGGATCAGCTCGTCGGTTCTATCGCTGCTAGCCGCGACGCGGGCCACCGCCGCCGCGGCTTCGCCGGATTGGTATCCAAGCGCCATCAGCGCCTCGATGGCTTCGGCCACCGGGCCGCCTCGGGGCGCGGCGGGCGACGCCTGGCCGCTCGTCAGTTCCTCCGCGCCGTCGATCTTGTCGCGAAGCTCCAGGATCAGCCGCTGGGCGGTCTTTTTGCCGATGCCCGGTGCGCGGGCGAGGGCGGCGGCGTCCCCAGTCAGAAGCGCGATGGTCAAGTCCCGTACGCTGAGCGAAGACAGGATGCCCAGCGCCGTCCTCGGGCCGATGCCCGTGACGGAGCAGAGCCTGAGAAACATCGCCTTTTCCTCCCGGCTGTAGAAGCCGAAAAGCTCCATCGCGTCCTCCCGGACGGAGAGGTGCGCGTAGCATTTGAAGCGCGCCCCCACCTGCGGCGCGGCCTGAAGTGCCGCGGCGGTGACGAGCAGCGAATAGCCGACGCCGCCGCAGTCGATCACGACGGAATCGGTGTTCTTCTCGGACAGGGTGCCTTCAAAGTGCGCGTACATGGCGTCCTCCCCAATCGCTCGACGGGCAAACCCGGTTTTCTTTTTCAGTCGTCCCCGGCGGCATGTACGCCGGGAACGCGTTTCCACGGCCAGTGCGCACACTGGCCAAGGAAATAATCCCTTAAGTCAGTGCGCCGCCCGAAAATGCGCCAGCATTTTAGGCGCACGCGGTTTTCTCTCACCGCGTTGAAAAGACCGGCAGGAATTTTCAACGCCATACGTCATTGGATGCGGAACATCGACCGCATCCGGGCGCTGTGGGCATGGGTAATCGCCACCGCCAGCGCGTCGGCCGCGTCGTCAGGACGGGCGATTTCCTGCATGTTCAAAAGCAGCTTCACCATCGTCTGCACCTGCAGTTTGTCGGCCTTGCCGTGGCCGGTGACCGCCTGCTTGACCTGGTTGGGCGTGTATTCAAAGAGGTTCTCGGTCTTCGTAGCCGCCGCTGCCAGCGCCGCGCCCCGCGCCGCGCTGACATTCATGCCGGTTGTGACGTTCTTGGAGAAAAACAGTTCCTCGAAGGCGACCTCGTCCGGCGCGTAGATGTCCATGAGCTGGTGAACGCCCAAAAAGATCGACCTGAGCCGCTGCGGCAGCGGCTGCCCGGCTCCGGTGGTCAGCACACCGAACTGGACGAGCTGGAAGCGGTCGCCCTCGGCCCGGATCACGCCGTAGCCCAGGGTCGCCAGTCCCGGATCGATGCCCAATATGACCAAACCAGGGCCCCCTTCCAAAATGCGTCACCTTTTATGATAGAATAGAACGCACATTCTGTCAAGGGAGGAAGCCCGAACGCCGGGCTGAGTTTTTATAGGACTGCAATACATGTCGGACAGAAAAAAACGGGGCGGACACATCGGTTATGATTGAATTCGACAACAATCAGCCGAAAGGAAGTGTCCGCTCCCACGCGCATAGGCATCGGAAAGAGTTGAAATGGATCAGGGCATCATCGTCGCGATCTCCGATTCGCTGAGCCCGGGGTGCAGCGCCTGGTTGATGCCCAGCGCGACGATGCCGGCCACGTCTTCCACCAGATCATCGACCTCTCTCGGGGTTACGATCATGTCGCCGGTGGCGTTTCTAAGCATTTCGTCGGTCAGCCGCTCCACGTCCTCCTCCGCGCCGCCCAGTTTGCCCAGCGCGTCCCGCACGATGGTGGCGGCGTAGATGACCGTCGGCACGCCGACGGCGATCACCGGCGCGCCCACCGCGCCCCGGTCCAGCGCCCGGCGGTGGTTGCCCACGCCGGAGCCCGGCTGGATGCCAGTATCGGTCAGCTGGATGGCCGTGCCCACCCGCCCGACCTCCCGGGCGGCCAGGCTGTCGATGGCGACGACCGCTCGGGGCCGCACCCGATCGGCAAGCGCCGAGACCATCTCCAGCGTCTCAATGCCCGTCACGCCCAATACGCCCGGCGCGATGGCACACACCGGCCGCATGCGGTCGTCCACGCTGTCGGGCAATTCCTGAAAGATGTGGCGGGTGACCAGCGTGCGGTCCACGGTCATCGGGCCCAGCGCATCGGGCGTCACCTGGCGGTTTCCGAGGCCCACCACCATCACCGGCGCATCACCCTCCGGCAGCATGCGCATGAGCTCCTCCGCCAGAAGCGACGAAACCGCCCGCCGTACGTCCGGGCTGCCGGTTTTGACCGCGCCACATTCCAGCGTCACATAGCGGCCCATCGGCTTTCCGGTGATCCGGACGCCCGCCTCCTCGTCGACGACCACCTCGGTAACGGTGATGCCGCCTTCTTCCCAGATCGACACCTTGACTCCGGGGATTTTCGTCTTTCCCCTCGCCCCGTCGGGCCCGACGGATTCCATCGCAAGATCCGTGCGAATTTGCATGCGCTTCGCCTCCCTTTCAATTATCATGCCGGAAAGCGCGTGCATTCATCGCGCCGTGCGAATTTTTAACCAAATCGGAAACTCTCGCCCTTGCATTCAAACGCCTTGCGTGGTATAATGGCGGTTGTCAACCAAAAGGCTGGGAGGTGAACAGAATTGCCGAACATTAAGTCCGCCATCAAACGCGTGAAGGTGACCAGGAAGAAGAACCTGCGCAACCGCATGATCAAGACCGCCATGCGCACGTCCCTGAAGAAGTTTGACGTCGCGACCGCCGCGGGCTCTGCCGACCAGCAGCTTCTCAACGCGACTGCCGCGTCCATCGACAAGGCCGCCAGCAAGGGCGTTATCCATAAGAACGCGGCCAACCGCAAAAAGTCGCGTCTTGCCAAGCGCCTGAACAAGGCCGCGGCGCAGTAATCCATATGGATCAAAGAGCTGTCCCGGTTTGGGGCAGTTTTTTTGTTCCCGGGGAAACGGAGGAAGTTTAATGACCATCGCCCTCGAGGCGCTGCGCTGCGCCTTCACCGTCTGTAAGCCGAAATATGCCGAGTGGACGGACCGGCCGTTTCACTTTCTGTCCCGAACGGACAGCGAGCTCTCCCTCGTCTGCCCGACTGAGGACGCGCCGGAAGTCTGCGACGCTCGGGAGGACGGATGGCGGGGCATGCGCGTCAAAGGCTGCATGGATTTTTCATTGATCGGCGTACTGTCCACGTTGTCCGGCGCGCTGGCGGCGGCGGGAGTTCCCGTCTTTGCGGTTTCCACATTTGACACCGACTACCTCTTCGTCAAGGCGGCGGATTTCGGCCGCGCGCTTGACGCGCTCCGGGCCGCTGGCTGCGCGGTGGAGGCGGACGCATGACCATCTACATAGACGCGGACGCCTGCCCGGTGGTGCGGGAGACCGTGGGCGCGGCAAAGCGCCACGGCATCCCCGTGACGCTTCTGTGCGATACGAACCACGCGCTGTCGGACGATTACGCCAGCGTCGTGGTGATCGGCGCGGGTGCGGACGCGGTGGATTTCGCACTCGTCAACCGCTGCAAAAGTGGCGACATCGTGGTCACGCAGGACTACGGCGTGGCGGCGATGGCGCTTGGAAAGGGTGCGCATCCCATTCACCAGAGCGGCATGTGGTTTACGGACGAAAACATCGACCGGCTCCTCGCCGAGCGCCACATCAGCCGAAAGGCGCGCATGGCACATTCCAAACACCATCTGAAGGGCCCGAAAAAGCGCACGCCGGAGGACGACGCGCGCTTTTCAGAATCCCTTGAGCGGCTGATACGCCTGACGAACGAAGTCAGCGGCGGCTGAAGCGGAACACTTGTCAGACCTTGACCGCGAACAGCCCATGCCAGTTGCAGTAGGCATAGATCTCGCCGCGCCCGGCGATGGAAAAACGCGCCTCGGCGTCCTGTTCCGGGTAGAGCTTGACAAACTGCACCCGGTTCATCGTGACGTAGGCAAAAAACGACAGGTAGTGGGTTCGCGTCATCGGATGATCCACTGTGGCGTAATAATCGGCCTCGATCTTCTCGATCCGTATTCCGTGGCTTTCATCGGCGCTCTCCGCCTCCAGTACCGGGAGCGTCACGCCGCAGCAGCTGAACGCGCCCTTGCCGACGGCGTGGATCGCGTTGCCGCAGACAGGGCATACGTAGAAACAGCCCCGCAGCATGTTTCCGGAACGGTTCCGATTTTCGACCGGATCGCCGGACAAAAGCTCCGCCACCGATACCCCCAGCGCCTTTGCCAGCGGTTCGATCAGGCTGATGTCCGGAAGGCCCTTCCCCGTCTCCCACTTTGAAACCGCCTTGTCGCCGACCACAACCATTTCGGCCAACTGTTTTTGGGTGTATCCCTTCTTTTCGCGCAGCGCCTTGATGACGCCGCCCGTGACAAAACTGCCCATAACCATCCCCCTTTTCGTTTCGCCGCCATTGTAGCACGCAGGACAAAGGGCGGCAACCTACGCTTCGTAGACGGAGAGGGCAGCATCGCGCGCATATTCCGCATCAGCCGAACGTACGCCCTATCCGGACGCCGCGCTTTGCGCCCGCCATGGGATAAAGCAAAACAGCCCGTCCAATCGGACAGGCTGCCTTTGTGCAACATGAAGACTCGCCCTCTACAATGCGAACATAGCGCTCTACCGCTTATCCTGAAATGCGCTATTTTTCAAACACGGAGAATAAGTACAGCGGAATGTCTGGTATCTTTTCCGCTTCATAGACACTCGGCTCATCCATGCTGATAAGCCGGAATCCTGCGTCAGCAAACAGATTGTAATAATAAGATATAGGCCTATGATAATGAATAACCTGTTGCGTCCCCCAAAGCTGGGTACTCTCAGTGCGTTTGATGTAGTTCGTAACGTTTTTTGAAACAATGCGCCCTTCGTCATCTCTTGCCCATTCGGCCATATAAAACGCAGGATGAACGATGGAAAAATGCAACTTGCCTGAACTTTTCAGCACTCGATACAACTCTTTGACCGTATCCGAGATGGGCTCAATATCCATCAGCACGAGATTGCAAAACACAAAATCAAATAAGCAGTCCCCATACGGCAGTCCCTTGGATAAATCTACGACATCGAAGTGGCACTGAGGATTTCTGCGCTTCGCAATGTCTATTACGGCAGTGGAACCGTCACAGCCGTAGGCATGCGCTCCCTTTGCGCGGAACATCTCGGTATATTCTCCATCACCACAGCCCGCATCCAGGATCGTTAAGCCTTGGAGGAGGCCGAACCGCTCTTGTGCGTACGCCCTGCAGAAGTTGGAATACCGATTATCGCCCTTAACCGCTGCATAAATCGTCGCCGCGCTACTCCAATTTGCAAGGTTGTCTTGCTCCACAAGATCACCCCTTGGTTTTTTCAAATGCAAAAATCCGAAGGCAACAATTTCTTGATGACTTCGGATCTGGTGGGTCATCAGGGACTCGAACCCTGGACACCCTGATTAAGAGTCAGGTTCTCTACCAACTGAGCTAATGACCCGCATTCCAGCGGAACGGTGATAATTATACCACCCGCATCCTCGGGTGTCAAGCGAAAAATCCGCCCCGCGCGAAAAATGTTGGCTTTGCGCGGATGATTCTCT
>JAEZTD010000149.1 GCA_023443705.1 Bacillota bacterium
GCATGAGCCAGCGGGAGATGCAGATCAACATGCAGGACATCGTGTGCTCCGCCCGTAGCGTGATCGGCTCTTTCAACTACACCCACAAAGAGTTCGGCGAGGTGGTGAACCTCCTCGGCTCCGGGAAACTCGCCACGGGCGGATTGCTCTCACGCGTGGTATCGCTCGAGGATGCCCCGCAGGCCTTCGAGGACCTTTTGATAAACCCCGACGACCTGATCAAGATCGTCATCGATCCCTCCAGGTAGCGGATGACTCCGCAGCCGGAGCGGACGCTGGCTGAAGGAGGAGAAAATTATGGCCATCCACAAAGTACGCAAAGTAGACGTAGGCGTGGAAGTCTACGACCAGATGCGCGAGATGATCTTCAAAAACGTCTGGAAGTCCGGAGATCGCCTGCCGTCGGAGAACGAGCTGGCGGAAGCCTTCGGCGTCAGCCGCGTGACCATCCGCCAGGCGCTCATCAAGCTCAATGCCTCCGGCCTCATCCGCACCCGACAGGGCGAAGGTTCCTTCGTGCAGGAACTGAGCGTCGGACTGAAGCTCAACGAGCTCCTGCCCAGCATCTACCTGAGCGACGACTCTGTGCGCGATGTGTGGGAGTTCCGCATGATGACCGAGGGCGAGACCGCCGCGCTGGCGGCCAAACGCGCCACCGACGAGGACGTCCGCGAACTCTGGAACGCCTACGAAAAGCTGAAGGACCAGCGGGATGATCTGGACGCCTACATCGGCAACGACTTCCACTTCCACCGGCTCTTGACCACCATCGTCTGCAACAAGCTCATCACACAGGTGCACTACCTTCTGCGCGACGTGCTCAAGGAGACGATGAAGAAGATCACCCTCAAGATCGGCCGGGAGAACGGCATCGAGTACCACCGGCAGATCATCGAGGCGGTGGAGGCCCACGATTCGGAAAAGGCCAAGGCACTGATGAACGAACACCTGTCGCACGCGCTCAAACTGTTCGAAAACTTGTAACGGCTCAATCCCGGCGACGGGGCCAGGCAGGCCCCGCCGGGAATGGTACTTTACGCCTGCCCGTTTCTCGGAGGCGTGCGGCCGGACGGCTCACGCGCGTCGCGCAGCGCCTCAATCAACGCCAACCTGTAGGACAACTGATGTAAGAGGTGTGGAGGATGAAGTTTGGCATCTGCCTCAACATGAATGCGACGGGGTCGGACGGCACCGGCATTGAGGCCATCGAAAAGATCGCCGCGATCGGCTACGACTACGTCGAACTGCCGTTGGCCGAGATGGCGGCGCTGCCGGAAGAAGAATTTCAGGCGCTCGTCCTGCGGGTGCGCGCAGCGGGCATCCCCTGCGAGTCCTGCAACAATTTCTTCCCCAAGACCATGCGGCTGACGGGCGAAACCGCGGACCACGCGGGCGCGCTCAAGTACACGGAGGCCGCGCTCACCCGCGCCGAAACGCTGGGGGCGAAGGTGGTCGTGTTCGGAAGCGGCGGCGCGAAGAATGTGCCGGAGGGATTTCCTCTTGAAGAGGGGTTCCGTCAGGTGGTTTCCCTTCTGAAGGGGATCGCCCCGCTGGCCGAGAAACACGGCATCACCATCGCCATCGAACCGCTACGCAAGGCCGAGTGCAACCTCATCAACACCTTTTATGAGGGCTGCCGCCTGGCCGAGGCGGTCAATCACCCGGCGGTGCGCGTGCTGGTGGACTACTATCACTTCATGACGGAGCGCGAACCCGTCGCCCACCTCCATGCCGAAGGCGGGGAATACCTCAGACACACGCACTTCGCGCGGGTGGAAGGGCGCTCCTTCCCAAGGAGCGCGGGCGAGGACGCGTTCTACCTTCCCTACTTCGACGTTCTGCGCGCCATCGGCTACGACGCGCGCGTCAGCCTGGAGGCCTATTCCCCGAACCTCGAAACGGAAGCGCCCGCGGCGCTTGATTTCTTCAAATCGAATCTTTAAGGGAGGGTATGAGAATGAACCGTATGAGCATCCAGGACCTCAAGCGGATGGCGCAGAAGCTGCGCCGGGACGTCGTGATCAGCGTAGGCGTGGGCGTGGCGGGCCATATAGGCGGCTCCTGCTCCGCGGCCGACTTGGTGGCGGCGCTGTACTTCTACAAAATGAGGCATGACCCCAAGAACCCCAAGATGCGAGACCGCGACAGATTCCTTTTGAGCAAGGGCCATGTGGCGATCCTGCAGTACGCGGCGCTGGCCGAGGCGGGCTACTTCCCGGTGGAAGACCTTTCGCACACCAAGGAGATCGGCTTCTACCTGCAGGGCCACCCGGACGTACTGAAAACCCCGGGCATCGAGGCGGGCACCGGCTCGCTGGGACAGGGGCTTTCGTTGGGCCTGGGCATGGCGCTGGGCAACCGGCTGCAGGGCATTGACAGCAACGTCTACGTGATGATGGGCGACGGCGAGATCGCCGAAGGGCAGATCTGGGAGGCCGCGCTGGCTGCTTCCGCCCACAAGACCGACCACCTCATCGGCATCCTGGACCAGAACGGTCTGCAGGCGATGGGCTGCGTCGCCGACCGCATGGACACCAACCCGCTGCCCGAGAAGTGGGCGAATTTCGGCTGGAACGTGATCGAGATCGACGGCCACAACATGGAAGAAATCGTGGACGCGCTTAACAAGGCCGACCATTACAACGGCAAACCCACCGTCATCATCGCCCACACCGTCAAGGGCAAGGGCATCAGCTTTGCTGAGAACGTCGTCTCCTACCATAACGGCATGCTGACCGAGGAAACCTACCGGCAGGCGCTTGACGAGCTTTCGCTGGACGCGTAAGGAAAGGGGAAGAGCAATGTATACAAATCAGAGAACGGCCTATGGAAAGACCCTTGTCGAACTGGGCACGGCCGACCCGCGCATCGTCGTACTGGATGCGGACCTGTGCGGCTCCACGATGGGCAGGATGTTTGAACAGACGTTCCCCGAGCGCCACATCGAGATGGGCATCGCCGAGGCCGACATGGTCTCCACCGCGGCAGGACTCGCCCAGACCGGCCTGATCCCCATTGCGAACACCTTCGCGGTGTTCCTGACCGGCCGCGCGTTCGACCAGATCCGCCAGGCGATCGCCATCGGCAAGCTTAACGTGAAGCTGTGCGGCTCGTCCTGCGGACTTTCGGACTTCGCCGACGGCGCGACGCACCAGTCCATCGAGGACATCGCCATCATGCGCGCCATCCCCAACATGACGGTCTTGAGCCCCGCCGACGCCAACGAGACCGTCGAAGCGGTCAAGGCGATGGTGGCCTTCGACGGCCCCGTCTACATTCGCCTCAACCGCAACGACTACGAGAACGTCACCCCCGAGGGCGAACCCTTTGTGATCGGCCAGCCCAAAGTACTGCGCGAGGGCAATGAGATTACCGTATTCGCCACCGGCTACATGAACCAGCTGGCGCTCAAGGCCGCCGATCAGCTTCAGGGAAAGGTGAGCGTGCGCGTCGTCAACGTGCACACCATCAAACCCCTGAACGATGAAAAGATCATCGAGCTTTCAAAAGGCATGAAGGGCGTCGTGACCGCCGAGGAGCACAGCGTGGTCGGCGGTTTGGGCGGCGCGGTGGCCGAGGCGCTCCGGCGCGAGCGGATCCCCATGGAGTTTGTCGGTCTTCCGGACTGCTTTGGAAGCTCCGGCCATTGCTACAAGGACGTGCTGAACTACTATGACCTGACGGCGGACCGCGTGGAGCGGGCCATCCTGAGCCTCGTGGAGTGAGGGGGTACGCCGGGCGCTCTGCCCCCGGTTCCCCGCCAAAGGGCCTGAGGCTCTTTGGAAGCCCTGCGAAAAGTTATATATGGAAAAGCGGAGGGGACAACTTCCTCTCCGCTTCTTCGTCCTAAATTGCAGTTCCTATGAATGCATTCTCTCCTGCGAGGGGTCTAAGGGGATCATTGCCCCTGACGGGGGTTTGGGCAGCGCCCCGGCGTTCCCCAATATTCACTCCTTGAATCCTCTGAAGGTCGGAAATTTACATTGACATCGGACAACACATGTATGATAATTAGCAGGAGCGATTCTCCGGCGCGCAGGTCTGGCTGTCAGGGAGCGCGAGGAGGAGCGAGGAGGGAATCCCATGGCGATTGAGTCGATCAAGCGCGTCAGCCCCAGCGAGCAGGTTTTCGAGCAGATCCGGAAGATGATTCTGGACGGGGAATGGCGGTCCGGCGACCGCATTCCGCCTGAAAACGAGCTGGCCAGCCTTTTCGACGTCAGCCGCGCCACGGTCCGCCAGGCGCTCCTACGGCTCTCCACGATGGGCCTGGTCGAAACCCGGTGGGGCGAGGGCAACTTCGTCAAGGAGATCGACGTGGGCACCTACGCCAACGGACTGCTCCCGGCCATTTACTTAAGCGACAATTCCATCCGCTACGTGTGGGAATTCCGCCTGATCACGGAAGTGGAGAGCGCGGGTCTTGCCGCGCAGCGCGCCACGCCCAAGGATTTGAAGAAGCTGCGCTCAAACCTGGACAAGATGAGCGCTCTGCAGGGCGACGTGGACAATTATCTGGCCGCGGATTTTGAATTCCACCAGATCATCACACGCATGACGGGCAACCCCATCCTGATTCAGGCCCAGACCATCTTGAAGGGCGTACTCTTTGAGAGCATCTCCACCGTGACCAAGGCGGTTGGCGCCCACGATGGCCTCTCCTTCCACAAAAAGATTTGCGCCGCGCTGGAGCAGCACGACGTTCAGCAGTCCAAAAACCTCATGCGGCAGCACCTGGAGAGCGCTTACCGTTCCTATGACACGTTCTTGACCAGGGTTGGAACCTGAACCGATACCCGGCGCGTATAATCCGGGACCGATGTGAAGCCTTGAGGGGCGGCGCGGGCGTGAAAACGCTCAGCGCCGCCCCTTTGTTAAGTAATCCTGTGATTTCATCCGGTTTGTAACCTTTAGTTTACAGTCCATCTCCAGGCTGATCGGGACAGCCCCCGGGTCAAAATCGCATGCCGACCCATTAATTCTACAATTTTCATCAGAACATGGGGATATGGCCACAACATCGCGTAAAAATTTTGTGCTAGAAGCAGATAATGAGTTGACAACGCGGCCGCCTTGTGATAATATTCGCTTGTAACAGTTTAGATGTAATACATCTACCCTCTATCCATTCAGAGAGATCGGATGGTGCTTATGCGCAGGCTCGAAGGAAGAACGGCCATCGTTTCCGGGGCGGCCCAGGGCATCGGGTACGCCATCGCCAGGCGGCTTTACGACGAGGGCTGCCGTGTGGGACTTCTGGACATCAGCGAGGACAAGCTGCGCGAAGCGGCCGGATCGATGGAAGGCTGCGCGGCCTTTGTCTGCGACGTGTCGAGCGTTGCAAGCATCACCGAAGCGGTGAAGGGCGCGACGCAGGCGCTCGGCAGTCTTGACATCGTGGTCAACAACGCGGGCATCCTGCACAACACCACCATTCTGGAAACCACCGAGGCCCAGTGGGACCGCATCATGGCGGTCAACCTCAAAAGCGTTTTTTTCATGGTCCAACAGGCCATTCCCTTTTTGAAAGAATCCAAATTCCCCCGCGTGATCAACATCAGTTCGCTGGCCGGTCGCATGGGCGGGTTTGAGACGGGCTTGGGCTATTCCGCCTCCAAGGGCGGCATCCTCGCGCTGACGATGGGCTTTGCCCGCCAGCTGGCGCCCTTCGGCATCAACGTCAACGCGGTCTGCCCCGGCACCACCGAAACCCCCATCACCAAAGAATTCACCCCAGAAGCCATGGAAAAGTTATACGCGCGCATCCCGCTGGGCCGCCTCGGAAAACCCGAGGACACCGCCGCGGCGGTCGCGTACCTGGCTTCGGACGACGCCGCGTTTGTGACGGGCCTATTGCTGGACGTTAACGGCGGCATGTACATGGGATGAACGAGGAGAGAAAAGCATTGTTCAAGTACGGCATTTCC
>JAEZTD010000158.1 GCA_023443705.1 Bacillota bacterium
ACGCTGATCACCGCCGGTATCGACCTGTCGGTGGGCTACAACACCATTCTCTCCACCTGCGTGATCGGCGTTCTGATGCAGAACTTCGGCGTCACCAACCCGGCCATCCTGATCTTGTGCGCCATCGTGATTTCCACGCTGGCGGGGTTCGTCAACGGCACGCTTCTGACCCGGCTGGACCTTCCGCACCCGTTTGTCTCGACGCTGGGCATGAAGTACGTGTTCTGGGGCGTGGCGCTCCTGATCACGAGCTCCAAGACCATTGGCTTCACCAACAAGGGCATCGACCCGGTACTCTGGATCGGCAAGGAGACGGTGTTCAGCTTCGGCTTCCCGGTCAGCTTCATTTTGATCATCGTTGTCTACGCCATCTTCGACGTATTTTTGAACCACACCGCGCTGGGCCGCCAGATATACTGCGTGGGCGGAAACCCCGAGGCGGCGCGGATGTCCGGCATCCGCTCGGAGCGCGTGCTGACCATCGTCTACACCATCTCCGGCCTCATGTGCGGCATCGCCGGCGTGGTGCTGGCCGGGCGGCTCAACACCGCCAACACGGCCTCCGCCGCGACGTACGATACAGACGCCATTGCGGCCTGCATCATCGGCGGGGCCTCGTTCCGGGGCGGCAAGGGGACGATCTGGGGCACGCTTCTGGGCGCTCTGCTCATTTCGGCGATACGAAACGGGCTGAACCTTTTCAGCGCGGGCAACGACATCCAATACATCGTGATCGGCTCCGTCATCATCGTGGCGGTGACAATCGACGTGACCCGCGGCAAGATCGAAGCGCGGGCGCGCAAAATGGCAACAGTCTAGGAGGAAATATCATGTTCGACAGCAAAAAAGTATTCCTGGGCATCGCACCCATCGGCTGGTGCAACGACGACATGCCGGAGCTCGGAGCGGAGAACACCTTCCGCCAGACGGTCAGCGAAATGGCGCTGGCCGGGTTCACCGGCACCGAAATCGGCAACAAGTACCCCGCTGACCCGGCGGCGCTCAAGTGGGAGCTGGATCTGCGCGGCATGCGGATCGCCTCCCGCTGGTACAGCTCGTTCATCCTGACGCGCCCCATCGAGGAAGAAGAGGCTGAGTTCAAAAAGGCGCTGGACTTCCTCGCCGCCGTCGGAGCGAACCGCGTCAACGTGTCGGAGCAGAGCCATTCCATCCAGGGGCAGACGGATACGCCGGTACTGGGCGACAAAAAGCACGTGATGGACGACGCCGAGTGGGCGCGGTTCACCGCAGGGCTCAATCGTCTGGGCAAGATTGCTCGCGAGAAGGGCTTCAAGCTGTGCTTCCACCACCACATGGGCACGGTGGTGCAGACCGCGGCGGAGACCGACCGCATGCTGCGGGAGACCGATCCGGAAGCGGTGTTTCTGTGCTACGATACCGGGCACTTCACCTTCGCCGGCGAGGACCCGCTCGAGATGCTCAAAAAGTACGCGAACCGCGTGGGCCATGTGCATCTGAAGGACATGCGCAGGCACGTGGTGGACCGGGTGCGGCCGGAGGGCTGGAGCTTTTTGAAGGCGGTGCGGGAGGGCGCGTTTACCGTGCCGGGTGACGGGTGCGTGGACTTTGACCCCATCCTGAAACTGCTGTCTGAGGCCGGCTACGAGGGCTGGCTCCTGGTCGAGGCCGAGCAGGACCCGGCAAAGGCCAACCCGCTGGAATTTGCCATAAGCGCACGGCGCTACATCCGGGAGCACGCGAAGATATAGGCAAACGCCAATCATCCGTTCCTTAAGGAGGAAGCCATGTACATCGAAAAGGAGATCGGCCCCGGCTACAACCCCTACCTGAAGGTGCCCGCGGAAGACGCGGGTACCGGGATGGACGTGGGGCTCCTCGCGCTCAAAGACGGCGCGAAGTGGGAGTTCTACGAGCAGGACAAGGAGGTTGCGCTTCTGCTCCTCAAGGGCAGGGTGCGCTTCGAGTGGGGCGACATCGACTGCGAGGCCTGCCAGGTGCACCTGGCCGACCGGCCGGACGAGTTTCATCATGAACCCTGGTGTCTGCACGCGCCCCGCGGCACGCGGCTTCGCGTGACGGCGCTGCCGGAGGCGGAAATCTACGTGCAGGCCGTAGGCAACGACCGGGACTTTCCGGCGAAGCTCTATCAGCCGGAGGAAGTGATGACGCAGCGCGCGGGCGCGAACGGCGAACTCATGGGCGCCATGCGCCGGGAGATCAAGACGCTGTTTGACCATGAGAGCGCGCCCTGGTCCAACATGGTGCTGGGCGAGGTCTTGAACTACCCCGGCAAGTGGTCCAGCTATCCGCCGCACCACCACCCGCAGCCGGAGGTCTACTTTCACCGCTTCGACAAGCCCCAGGGCTTCGGCGCCAGCTTCGCCAACGGCGAAATCTATACCTCCCGCCAGAACGGGCTGACGGTCATCAACCACGGCTTCCATTCCCAGGCCGCCGCGCCGGGCTACGCGATGGTCTACGTCTGGGGCATCCGGCACCTGCCGGGCGACCCGTGGAAGAAGACCCGCATCGACGACCCGGAGCACGCGTGGCTGTGGAAGCCCGACGCCAACGAACACATCCTTTCCCCGGAGGAGTTGACGAAATGAAGACGGTTCGGCTCACGATGGCGCAGGCACTAACGCGCTTTCTGGAAAACCAGTATGTGCGCTTTGACGGCGCGGAGCACCGCTTTGTCCGCGGCGTGATGATCCTGCCCGGCCACGGCAACGTGGTGGGGCTGGGGCAGGCGCTCCAGCAGGAGCGCAAGGCGCTTGAAGTCTATCAGGGCAAGAATGAGCAGGGCATGGCGCACGCGGCCATCGCCTTTGCCAAGCAGATGAAGCGCAAGGAGATCTTCGCGGTCACCTCGTCGGTGGGGCCGGGCGCGGCCAACATGGTCACCGCCGCCGGCACCGCCACCGCCAACAACATCCCCGTCCTGTTCCTGCCCGGCGACGTGTACGCCTGCCGTCAGCCCGATCCGGTACTGCAGCAGATCGAGCAGACCCACGACCTGGGCCTGTCCACGAACGACGCGTTCCGGCCGGTCTGCCGCTACTTCGACCGAGTGAACCGCCCCGAGCAGCTGATGAGCGCGATGCTCAGCGCCTTCCGCGTGCTGACCGACCCCGCCGACACCGGAGCGGTGTGCGTCGCGCTGCCGCAGGACGTGGAGGGCGAGGCCTACGACTACCCGGAGAGCTTCTTTAAAAGGCGCGTCCACGTCATCGAGCGCCGCCCGCCGACGGCGGAGGCTGTGACGGAGGCCGCCGCGCGCATCCGCGAAGCGAAGAAGCCCATTCTGGTCTGCGGCGGCGGCGTCAGGTATTCCGAAGCCCACGGCGCGCTGCGCGCCTTTGTGGAGCAGTTTAGCATCCCCTTCGGCGAGACCCAGGCGGGAAAATCCGCGATCGAGTGGACGCACCCGATGAACCTGGGCGGCATCGGCGTCACCGGCTGCGCCGCGGCCAATGAAATCGCGAAGGAAGCCGATCTCGTCATCGGCGTCGGCACCCGCTATACCGACTTTACCACCGCCTCGAAGGGGCTGTTCCCGGAGAATGCGGGTTTTGTCAACATCAGCGCGTCGCCGTTCCAGGCGATGAAGCTGGACGCGGTGCCGGTGGTCGCCGACGCGAAGGCGGCGCTGGACGCGATCGCCGCCGCGCTGACTGGCTACAGGAGCGGCTGGGCGGGCGAGATCGCCGAAGCGAAGGCGAGGTGGGCGGAGGAACTGGATCGCCTCGACGGCCTGCACTTCACCGGAGAAACGTACCGGCCGGAGGTCAACGACCGGAACGCGGGCTCCGCGAAAAAATTCGCCGCCGATGTGGACGCGTCGCTGACCCAGACCGAGGTGCTGGGCGCGCTCAACCGGCTGATCGAGAAGGACGCGGTGGTCATCGGCTCCTCCGGCAGCCTCCCCGGCTGCATGCAGCGCATGTGGCGGCCGGAAGTGTCCGACACCTACAACATGGAGTACGGCTACTCCTGCATGGGCTATGAAATCTCCGGCGCGCTGGGCGTGAAATTCGCCATCGGCGACCGGCAGGTCTACTCGATGGTGGGCGACGGCAGCTTCGTCATGCTGCACTCGGAGCTGCTCACCGCGGTGCAGGAGAGAAAGAAGATCAACGTCTGCCTCTTCGACAACGCCAGTTTCGGCTGCATTAACAACCTCCAGACCGCCCAGGGCAACGACACGATGGCCACCGAACTGCGCTACCGGGACGGCGACGGCCACAACGGCCCCTTCCTGAACGTGGACTACGCGAAGATCGCGGAAGCCTACGGCGCGGTTGGATACTCCGTCCGCACGATGACGGAACTCGAAGCGGCGGTTGAGGACGCGAAGAAGATCACCGATAGGCCGGTACTCTTTGACATCAAGGTGCTGCCAAAATCCATGACCGGGGGCTACGGCGCGTGGTGGCGCGTGGGCACGCCGGAGGTTTCCGAAAACCCCCGCTGCCGGGA
>JAEZTD010000234.1 GCA_023443705.1 Bacillota bacterium
CCCTACTACCCGGACTACCTGTCCTTCGAGTACCACAAGGCGCTGGCCGTGCACGATGACCCAAAGCGCATCGCCAAAAACCTTGTGGAAAACGTCATACGCATCAAGGACCGATACCCCAGCGGCATCATCCCGCTGATCGCGGGCTACGACCACCTGCCGCCCCAGATCAACGTGGGGGATTCGGTAGCCGAGGCCAACCGCATGCAGAACGAGATCGGTTTTGTGATGGGCGACGTGGAGGAATACGTACGCCGTGTGCGCTCGACCATCCACGCCCCCGCCGTCTACGATATGGAGCTCACCGGTTCCAAGTACCAGTACGTGCTCCTCGGCGCGCTGTCCACCCGAAGCTACTTAAAGCGCCAGAACTTCGCCTGCGAGGCGCTGCTTGAGCGCTACGCCGAACCCCTCGCCGCGATGGCGCAGCGCCTGGGCTACAAGCCGCGCCCCGCGCTCTTCGACGAGGCGTGGAAGTTCCTGCTCGTCAACAGCGCCCACGACTCCATCCACGGCTCCTCGGTGGACGAGGTGCACGTGGAGATGGAGGCCCGTAACGCCGGCGTCCGGCAGATCGCGTCGGGAATCATCCACGAGGCGATGGCACACATGGCCGGGCGCATGAAGCCGACAGACGGCCGCGGCTGCCTCGTGTACGCGCCGGTCGCCGCCCGCGCGCCGCAGCTTGCCGAAGCATGGCTGGCGGTGGGCGATGCGCCGATCCAAATGCGCACCCGGGATGGACAGAAGCTGCCTACCCAGGTGCTGCCGAGGGAGGCCATCGAACTGAACGGCCTCGGCCAGCCCCGAAACGACGCCTTCCCCGCGCCGGTCTTCCGAAAGGTGCTGTTCATGGCGCCGCCTTCGGATGGAATCGAAGCCTACGAGGCCGCTCCCACCGGCGCCCCGGAACCGGACGGCGCGCTCAAAGGCGGCGACGGCTTCATCGAAAACGAATTCCTCCGCGTGACCGCCCGCGGTGCGCTGATCGAGCTTCTCGACAAGGAAACCGGCCGGCTCTGGCCGAACCTGAACCTCCTCGAAGAGGAGGCCGACGCCGGCGACGCCTGGGACTTCGCGCCGTCCTGGACGCCGGGCGCCGTGATTCGCTCCACCGCGTTCGGCTTTGAGAGCCGCCTTACGGAAATGGGCGACGTGCGGGCGACGCTTCGAATCGAGGGCGACCTCATCGTGCCCGAGGCGCTTCACGGCGACGAGCGCAGCCGAACGGATGCGCGCATTCCCATCGCCTTCGACATCTCGCTCACCCGGGGAACCCGCCGGGCGGACGTGAAAATGGCCCTCGTCAACACCGCCCGAGACCACCGCATCCGGCTCCGGATCTTAACCGGCGTCAAGGCGGAGAGCGTGCTGTCCCAAGGACACTTGGCGATCCTGGACCGCCCGGTGGCACGCCAAAAGGAGATCGACCCCTGGCTGCAGCCGCCGACGCAGCTGCTCCCCTGCCGGGAATGGCTCGCCGTTCAGGACGGGGAAAAAGGGCTGGCGGTGGCGCTGAAGGGGCTTAACGATTACGAGGCCATCCCCGACCCACTGGGCGGCGGAATTGACCTGGGCATCACGCTCCTTCGGGGCTTTCAGAAGATGGGCCGCCGCAATACCCGCATGCGCGCGGGCGCGGCCTCGGAAGCCTTCGACACCCCAGGCGCCCAGTGCCTGGGCGAGCAGGTGATCGAATGGGCCTACCTGCCTTACCGGCCGGACGAGGGCGACAAAGCCCCCTTCCTGCCGCTGGCACAGTCCTTCCTCTACCCGCCTGTCGCCCACGCCATGCGGACGCCCGGCGATCCGTCCGGCGCGGAGCGCGTTGACCTCCCCTTCCGCTGGGATGCGCCCAACGTCCAGTTTTCCGCCTTCAAGCGCGCAATGGACGGGGAAGCGTTCATCCTTCGGCTCTACGAAAACCAGGGCCGGGAAACGGCGCTAGACATCGACCTTCCCGGCTTTTCCGAGGCCGCGCTCGCAACCCTCGCCGAGGAACCCACCGAGCCGCTTGCCATAGAAAACGGCCGCGTGCGCGTCACCCTCGGCCGCTACAAGGCCGTGACCCTCCGGCTTCTGTAGCCCCCCACGTTCCCCTGTGGTCCCGTGACCATGAAATAAACAAGGAGGAAATCTGTCATGAAGAAGCTTCTGTCCCTCGTTCTCGCCCTGATGCTGATCCTCGCGGCCGTGCCGTTCGCGTCCGCCGAGGAAGCGGTGACGCTCACATTTGCGTTCTGGGACACCAACCAGGAACCCGGCATGCGCGCCATCGCCGACGCCTACACCGCCACGCACCCCAATGTGACCATCGAAACCCAGGTGACCCCCTGGACCGAGTACTGGACCAAGCTCGAAGCCGGCGCGATGGGCGGCGAAATGCCCGACGTGATGTGGATGCACGCCAACCAGATCACGAAGTACGCCGAGGCGGGCACACTGCTTGACCTCAACGACCTGAACTACGACTACACCCCCTATCCGGAGGGCGTCACCAGCCTGTACGTCATGAACGACGTCCACTACGCGATCCCGAAGGATTATGACACGATCGCACTGGCCTACAACAAGGAAATCTTCGACGCCGCCGGCGTGGCCTACCCGGACGACACCTGGGATTGGGCGAAGTTCCGCGAAGTCGCCATCCAGCTGACCGACAAGGATAAGGGCATTTACGGCTATGGCGTGGCCAACACCGACCAGTCCGGCTACCACAACTTCATCTACCAGAATGAAGGCTTCGTCATCAAGGACGGCGTGGCCGGCTACGATCAGGCTGCGACCCAGGAGGCCGTCAAGTTCTACGCCGACCTGCTCCTCGTGGATGGCGTCTCCCCCACCTCCGAGTCCTTCACCGACATGAACGCCGACGACCAGTTCTGCGCGGGCAAGCTGGCGATGCTGACCGTGGGCAGCTGGATGATGAGCTCCTACACCCAGAACGAGCTGATCAACGGCAAGTTTGACCTGGCCGTTCTGCCCAAGGGCAAGGTTCGCGCCTCCATCTACAACGGCCTGGGCTATGCCGGCGCCGCCACCACCAAGTACCCCGAAGCCGTGAAGGACTTCCTGGCCTTCTGCGGCACCGAAGAAGCCAACATCCTGCAGGCCAAGGCGAAGGCCGCCATCCCCGCCTACAAGGGCACCGAGAAGTACTTCACCGAGCAGTTCGACTTCAACATCCAGTGCTACGCCGACATGATCGCCTACGGCGTGCAGTCCCCCTTCTCCGCCCGCAAGTCGCTGTGGTATGACGCCCAGACCGAGATGATGACCTCTGTGCTCAGCGGCCAGGCCACCGTGGCCGACGCCTGCAATGCACTTCAGGCCACCATCACCGAGGCCGAGGCGGGCTGATCCAGCGCCGCCGGAACCAAAACGCCTTTCGGGGCGCCGGGGTTTTCCCCCGGCGCCCCGGTGGATACCACCGTGGAGGTGCATGGGCTATGACCACCATGAAAGCGGCGCCCCGACGGCGGAGCCGCCTGCTCAGGAGCGAATGGGCCTGGGCTTACGCGCTGATCGCCCCGACAATTCTGGGGCTGTGCGTTCTGAACATCTACCCCTTCTTCAACTCGATCTGGCTGAGCCTTCAGAAAATCCAGGGGCTGACCCCGGCGAAATTCATCGGCCTCAAGAACTACGAGACGCTGTTTGCCGATAAGCTCGTCATGCAGGCGACCTGGAATACGCTGTATTTCATGCTGCTTACCGTGCCGCTGGGCGTGTTTCTCGCCCTCGTGATGGCGACGCTCCTCAACAACAAGATTCGCGGCCGCGACCTGTACCGGGGCATCTACTTTCTGCCCCTGGTGGTGGCACCGGCGGCCATCGCGATGGTGTGGCGGTGGATGTTCAACGCCGAGAACGGCATCATCAACCAGTTTCTCTCCGTCTTCGGCGTGGTGGGCCCAAACTGGCTGAGCGACCCGCGCACCGCCATCGTCTCCTGCGCGATCATCACGATTTGGAGCTCACTCGGCTACGATCTGGTGCTGCTGCTCGCCGGGCTTCAGTCGATCCCCCAGAACTACTACGAGGCCTGCGACATTGACGGCGCGGGGCCGCTCCGGAAGTTCTTCAACATCACGGTACCACTGGTGTCGCCGACACTGTTTTTTGTGGTGGTGCTGCGGGTGATGTCCGCCATCAAGGTCTTTGACGTCATCTACATGCTCATCAAGGACTCAAACCCCGCGTTCAACAAGGGCGTGTCGCTGATGGTCCTGTTCTACCGCGAGGCGTTCACCAAGTTCAACAAGGGCTACGCCTCCGCGATCGTTCTGTGGAGCTTCGTCATCATCGGCCTGCTCACCGCGATTCAATTCGTTGCGGAGAAAAAACTCGTTCACTACGATTAGAAAGGAGGAGCTCGTGATGCAGACCACCGCGAAAATCAAGGGAACCACCGGCCGAAGGCCCCGCCTGACCGCGGTTCATATCATCCTGATCCTGGGCGCGTTCACGATGATCTTTCCTTTCTACTGGATGATCATCACCTCCTTCAAGACGATGGGCGAGTCGCTCCTGGTGCCGCCCACCATGTGGCCCGCCAGCTGGGCGCCGGTCAATTACAAGGAAGTGCTGCGCACGCTGCCGATGTGGAAGCTGTACTTCAACACACTCCTTCTGATCGTGCTTCGGATCGCCTGTGCTGCAGTGTTCAGCTCCATGGCGGCCTTCGCCTTTGCGAAGCTGCGCTTCCCGCTGAAGGGGCTATTGTTCTTCATCGTCATCACCCAGCAGATGCTGCCGCCGCAGGTGTACATCATCCCCCAGTACCTGCAGCTCAGCAAGATGAACATGCTCAATACCCAATTTGCGCTCTTGTACCCCGGCATCGTCAGCGCGTTCGGCACGTTCTTCCTACGGCAGTTCTACCTTTCGCTGCCAAACGACCTCAGCGAGGCCGCGATGATCGACGGGTGCAGCGTGGGCCAGACTTTCATCCGGATCCTGCTGCCGCTGACCAAGACGGCGCTGATGGCGCTGTCGGTGTTCACCGCCATCTTTGCCTACAGTGAGATGATGTGGCCGCTGATCGTCAACATGAAGGTGGACATGATGACGCTGAGCGCCGGCATCAGTTCGCTGCAGAACCAGTATTTCACCAAGTATCCGCTGCTCATGGCGGGCTCCGCGATGGCGATGGTCCCCATGCTGATCCTCTACCTCATCTTCCAGAAACAATTTATCGAAGGCATTGCGCTCACCGGCACCAAGGCGTGAGCGGGCCTTGAAGGAGCATACTATGGCGCGTAAATTTGCATTCATCGGCGCGGGCAGCTTCGGCTTCACCCGCGGACTGGTCCGGGACATTTTGAGCTTCCCCGCCCTCTCGGACAGTGAGCTCTGCCTCATGGACGTGAACCCCGAGCGTCTTTCGTACATCAAGACCGCCGTGGAGCGCATCATTGAGGCCGGTTCCTACCCTGCCCGCGTGACCGCGACGATGGACCGCGTGGAAGCCCTTAAAGGCGCGGACGGCGTGATCTGCACCATCCTCGCCGGCGACATCGATGTGTGGCAGCACGACATCCTGATCCCCAAAAAGTACGGCGTCGATACCAACGTGGGCGACACCCGCGGCCCTAGCGGCATCTTCCGATACCTGCGCACGGTGAACCCCATCATGTCGATCGCCCGGGATATCGAGCGCTACTGCCCGAAGGCCGTGTTCCTCAACTACACCAACCCCATGGCCATGCTGTGCCGCACCGTGCAGGGGGAACTGCCGCACCTCGTCACCAGCGGCCTGTGCCACAGCGTGCAGGGCACCGCCGCAATGCTGGCCAAGTGGATCGGTGCGGACATGAAGGACGTCAGCTACACCTGCGCCGGCGTCAACCATCAGGCCTTCTACACCCGGTTTGATTGGAAGGGCGAGGACGCGTACCCGCTGATTCACAAGGCTGTCACCGAGCGCGAGGACGTCTACAACGAGGAGATCGTCCGCAACGAGATGTTCCTGGCGCTGGGCCTCTACCCCACCGAATCCTCCGGCCACAACAGCGAGTACAATCCCTGGTTCAGAAAGCGCCCGGACCTCATCGAAAAGTACTGTACCCACGGCACTGGCTGGAACCCGGGCGCCTACGCCTACATCCTGAACGAGTACAGAAACCGCGAGCACACCTGGAAGGGCGATATCGACAACTGGCTCAAGGAATCGCCGGACCTCAAGCGCGGCGAGGAGTACGCGGCCTACATCTTCAACGCCATCCTGGGCGACCACACGCTCTTTGAGTTCAACGGCAACGTGCGCAACTTCGGCCTCATCGATAATCTGCCCCAGGGCGCCTGCGTGGAGGTGCCGGTGCTGGCCTCGAAGAACGGCCTCGAATCCATCCGCGTGGGTGCGCTGCCGCCCCAGTGCGCGCTGATCTCGGGCATCTCGGCCCAGATCGAGGAGATGGTGGTGGAAGGCAGCCTCGCCGGCGACCGCGAGATGATCTACCGCGCCATCTGCTTTGACCCGCTCACCAGCGCCGTATTGTCC
>JAEZTD010000206.1 GCA_023443705.1 Bacillota bacterium
CCAAGACCAAGCACCCCGAGGAGGCCTGGCGCTTCCTGTCCTTCCTGTCCAGCGCCGAATACCAGACCGACCTCGTGCGCTCCGGCCTCTGGATGCCGAACCGTACCGCGATGTATGAGCCCGAGAACATCGATTCGTGGTTTAATAAGGATGTCTACGGCGAAGGTTACGAGAAGATGGTACCCTTCTTCCGGGACGCGGCGCCCTACCAGACCGGACTGTGCAACAAGGTCAAGGCCAATCAGGCCATCAACGATGAGTTGAACCTCTACTTCTCGGCCGAGGGGCAGGACATCGAGCTGACCATCCAGAACATCACGGACAACGTTGCCGCGGAGCTCAGAAGGCGCTAACGAATAAATCACGCGGGTGTGAGGGCGGGGTCTGCCCCGCCCTCACACCGTTTCGCGATGCGGAGCGTCCACATGCGCTATTTGGACCTTGAAATCTTCTCCCCGCTCAAGCACCTGTCCAGCGGACAGTTCGTCTCCGATCAGCCCTGGACCCATACCCGGCGGCACCTGAGCAGCCACGTGCTGCTCATTGGGCTGGAGGGTACGCTCCACATCGCTCAGGGCGGTGCGGAGTACCAGATGGGCCCCGGCCAGGCGATGATTCTGTTCGCCGGGGAAGAGCACGCCGGTTGCCGCGTTTGCGAACCCGGCCTGTCCTATTATTGGTGCCATTTCCAGCCGCGCGGCGGAAAGAGCGCGATCCAAGGGGAGGAAGAGGCGCTTAGGCGCATCGAGCGCATCCAGAGCCGCATCTATCGCTTCAGCCACTCCGACAGGCTATTGTGCCCGGAATTCTTCCAGTGCGAGAACGTCAGCCGCCTGATCATCCAGATGAAGCAGCTTTTGCACATCGCAAACTCCGACGCCTATACCCGCTACGCCGCCGACTATTGCCTGACCAGCGTCATGATCGAGCTGGCTCGCCAGGCGATCGACGCACGGCAGCACACGGACGCGCCGGAGGCTCAGCCCGAGCGGGGCCAGATGAAGCGGTTTGTGGAAGTGCTGGAGTGGATTCGCCTTCACAAGCAGGAGGCGCTGAGCGTTTCCGGCATCGCCGAACGGTTCGGCTACAACGCCGATTACCTGTCCTCCCTCTTCAAACAGCACACCGGGCTGTCTCTCATCAAATACATACACGAGATCAAGATCGTGCAGGCGCGGGAAATGCTGCTGAACACCGACATGAGCATCCGCCAGATCGCCTACCAGCTGGGCCTTCAGGACGAGAAGTACTTCATCAAGCTCTTCAAGAGCTATGAGGGCATGACCCCGGGCAGCTATCGCGCCGCATACTTCCGCACGCACACCAACAAGCAATAAGAAACGAGGTGCAGTGACAATATGGTCGCACGTCAGACTGCGAAGCCTCACCGCCGCCTGGGTGATCGGGACGGCTTCTGGGCTTTTGTAATGCTGTCGCCCAACCTGGTCGGCTTTCTCATGTTCACCCTGTTCCCGGTAATCGCCTCCCTGCTTTTGAGCTTTACCAGCTACGACATCCTCACGACGCCTGAGTGGGTCGGGCTGTACAATTACGAGGAAATGTTCGTCTACGACAAGATCGTAGGCCAGGTGATCAGAAACACGCTCGTCTACACCGCCAGCGTCGTGCCCATCGGCATCTTCCTGTCGCTGATGCTGGCGCTGGCGCTGGATCAGAAGATCAAGTTTGTCCGGATCTTCCGCTCCGCGTTCTTCATGCCGGTCATCACCTCGGCGGTGGCTGTCTCCCTCGTATGGCAGTGGCTGTACAACCCGGATTTCGGCCTTCTGAACTCCTTTTTGAAGATGGTCGGCGTGGCAGAGCCTCCCGCGTGGCTCAACTCCCAGGTGTACGCGCTGCCCGCGGTCATCGTGACCTCCATCTGGAAGAACCTGGGCTACAACATGCTCCTGTTCCTGGCGGGGCTTCAGAACATCTCCACCACCTACTACGAGGCGGCGGAGCTGGACGGCGCCAACGGGGTGCAGCGGTTCATGCACATCACCTGGCCGCTCCTCTCCCCCACCACGTTCTTCGTGTTCGTGATGTCCGTCATCAGCTCGTTCCAGGTGTTTGACCTCGTTCAGCTGATGACCCGCGGCGGCCCGGGCCGCGCAACCTCCACGCTGGTACACTACATCTACCAGAACGGCTTCAAGTTCTTCTACGTGGGGTATGCATCGGCGCTGGCGTACCTGCTGTTCGCGATGGTGCTGGTGATCACGCTGATCAATATGACACTTCAGAAGAAGGTCGTATACTGACGGAAGGAGGATGCCTCATGGAAACCAGTCTCAAAAAACCCGGTTTCAGCGTTGGCCGGTTCGTAGCCTATTTATTTCTGACCATCGGCGCGCTGACCATGATCGTCCCCTTCGTGTGGATGGTCACCACGTCCCTCAAGCCCAACAACGAGGTGTTCACCTTCCCGCCGTCTCTATTCGGCTCGCGGCTGGAGTTCGCGAACTACAAGGAGCTGTTCGGCCGCTTCCCGTTCCTTTTGTACCTGGGCAACTCCTTCAAAGTCACGCTGTCGGTGGTGGTGCTTCAGCTGTTCACCAGCTGCATGGCCGGCTACGTATTCGCCCGGATCAAGTTCCGCGGCGTAGACAAACTGTTCCTCCTGTACCTGGCCACGATGATGGTGCCCTTCCAGGTCACGGTCATCCCGAACTTCGTGATGATGAAAAACTACGGCCTGGTGGACACCCACTGGTCGCTGATCCTGCCGGCGGTGGTATCGGCCTACGGCACGTTCCTTCTGCGCCAGTTCTTCGTGACGGTGCCGCAGGCGCTGGAGGACAGTGCCAAGATTGACGGCTGCAACCACTTCCAGATCTTCGCCCGGATCATGATGCCCATGGCGAAGCCCACCATCACGACCCTTTTGATCTTCATCTTCATGGGCGTGTGGAACGACTACTTCAACCCGTTCATCTACATCAACACCGATTCACTCAAAACGCTGCCGCTGGGCATCGCGACCATGCAGGGCATGTACATGACCGATTGGGCGGTTCTCATGGCCGGTGCGTTCCTCAGCATGATTCCGGTTCTGATCGCATTCCTCATCGGGCAGGATCAGTTTGTCAAAGGCGTCATGCTCTCGGGCATGAAGGACTGATCGCACAACAGCCCTTCGCAAAACTCAATGGGGAGGACATGCTCTCATGCGCACCTATACTCCGGCCAAACCCGGCTCCGTCAAGCTGGAAAGCGGCGATCTGTATCACCGCTACGTGCTCAACACCCGGTACATGATGTCGCTGGAGAGCGACAAGCTGCTGCTCAACTTCTACAATGAGGCGGGGTTGATCGCGGACACGCTGCCGGGCTACACGCTGCCCGAAGGCGTCCACACCGGCTGGGAATCCCCCACCTGCCAGCTGCGCGGCCACTTTCTGGGCCATTACCTGTCCGCCTGCGCCTTTGCATGGGCTTACATGGGCAACCATGAGCTCAAAGGCCGGGGCGACCACATCGTCCGGGAGCTGAAGCGCTGCCAGGACGAGCAAGGCGACGGCTGGGTGTTCTCCATCCCCCGGCAGTACATGGATTGGATCGTCCGGGGCAAACGCGTCTGGGCGCCTCAGTACACCATCCACAAGACGCTGATGGGCCTGATGGACATGCACCGCTTCGCCGGAAACGATCTGGCCCTTACCGTCGCGCGGGACGCGGCCGACTGGTTCTACGCCTTCAGCGAGCGGTTTACCGAAGAGAAGTTTGACGAGATTCTGGACATCGAAACCGGCGGCATGATGGAATTCTTCTCAGACCTTTATTCTGTGACCGGCGACGAGAAGCACCGCGCGCTGATGGACCGGTATTACCGCCGCAAGCTCTTTGAACCCATGCTGCGCGGAAAAGACGTGCTTTCCAACATGCACGCCAACACCACCATCCCCGAGGCGCTGGGCTGCGCCCGCGCATACGAGGTGACCGGCGAAGTCAAGTACCTCGAAGTCGTCCGCGCCTACTGGGAGATGGCCGTTACCAACCGCGGCTATTTCGTCACCGGCGGGCAGACCTGCTACGAAGCCTGGACGCCCCCGTTCACCTTCGCGGACCGGCTCAACGAAGACAATCAGGAACACTGCACCGTTTACAACATGATCCGCCTGGCCGATTTCCTGTTCCGCCACACCGGCCAGATGGAGTATCAGGACTATATTGAGCGAAACTTCCGAAACGGCATCCTCGCGCAGCAGCATCCCGACAGCGGCATGGTGGCCTACTACCTGCCGATGCAGCCGGGTGCCCATGTGAAATGGGGCACGCCCACCGGGAATTTCTGGTGCTGCCACGGTACGCTGGTGCAGACCCACATGCTGCACACCGCAAACACCGTCTACCTGAGCGAAAAGGGCCTGACCATCGCCCAGTACCGTCCGCTTTCCGCAGCGCTCGACGTAAACGGCGCAAAGGTCAGCCTCAAGATCAAAGAGGATTTCAACTTCCCCTACGCGCTGTACAGGCCCTACCCGCAGCGCATTCAGGAGAGCCTGTCTCCTTTCAGTGGGCAGCGGTATGTGATCGACGTCTCCTGTGACGCGGCAGGCGAATTTGAACTCGAGCTGCGCATTCCCTGGTGGGTCCAGGGGCGGGCGCACATCAAGGTGGACGGGACGGCCGTCCCCGGCTGCTCCCCCGGCACCGTGGCGACGCTCAGCCGCACTTGGGAGAAGAACCGGATCACCGTCTACTTCCCCTCGGCCATCTCAGCCCATCGGCTGCCGGACGACCCAAGCCGCTTGGCCTTCATGGATGGCCCGGACGTGCTGGTCGGCCTCACGGACAGCGACGCCCTTCGGATGCCCCGCGGGCTCTCCCACCCCAGGGAGCTGGTGCGGCGCGACAGCCGCCTGGCCCACATCCAGCAAAAGCCCATGTACCATACCCAGGATCAGCAGCATACCATCGACCTGATCCGGTTGTGCGATCTGGGCGACCAGCAATATACGCTGTATTTCACACTGCGCGACGAGCAATAGCGCAGAAGAAAGAGGATAGGATGAACGCGTTTTCGATTCCCCGGGTACAGGATTTCAAAGTCAGCGGCGGGTTTTGGCGCAGGGTGTACGACCTGGTC
>JAEZTD010000242.1 GCA_023443705.1 Bacillota bacterium
TGGCGGACCGCGAGGCCGCGGAGACCGCGCTGGACGACATGAGCACCCAGCTCGCCACCATCAGCGGCGAACTGACCGAGAAGGAAGAGACGCTGACTGAACGCGAAGCGGCGCTGAAAGCGGTGCAGGACGACCTCGCAACCGCCCAGGCGGCGCTCGAGGAAAAAGAAAAGGTGATCGCCGACCGCGACGCCACCATCGCCGAAAAGGAACTGGCCCTGAAGCAGGCCGACGAGCTCAAGAGCAGCCTGACCGATCAGGTGATGGATCTGGTCGCCGCCTGGGAATCCAACATGAAGGGCTTTTCCGATGAGATCCGGGTGGTGTTGGAGCAGAAGCTGGCCGAGCGCAAGGCGCAGCGCGAGGCGGACGCCGCCTCCGGCTTGGTATCCGAGGATCAGAAGGCGCTGGACGAAATGGAAGCCTGGCTTACCGACCTGTACAATCGCATCTGCGAAAATATCTCCGTCGATCCTGCGGGCTGACGGGCAGTTGCGGGGACATCCACGAAAGGGATCGTTGCCTGTGGACCGGTGGCATTTCGATCGTTCCCGGCGGCGTATACGCCGGGAACGATTGAAGGCATCGAAAAACCCTACGGATTTTGCGGGTGCGAAGGAAGAAATCCTGCGTGCGCCTGAAATCCTCACGGATTTCCGGGCGGCGCACTGACCAAAGGTAAAGACAGCGCCACCAGTGTGCTTGACTGGTGGCGCTATCCCGTTCCCGGCGTACACGGCCGGGAACGATTGAAACCCTACGGAGACTTTGTTGATGATCTGAATCGTTCCCGGCGGCTTGCGCCGGGAACGATTTTCTTATAATATCGAGAGTGGCGGCATCCCCGGCGTCTTTTGGTCAGCGCGGCGCCCGGCGATCCCGGTGTCCGCAGGTTATGACCAACAAGGCGCAGGTTTTGAGGGGTGTTCGCCGGGGATGTTTGGTTTTGACCGCATTCCCGGCACTCTTTTCGAAGAAACAGGGAACAAGATTCCGGGGTTTGAAGTCAACAGGATGGCGACGCAATCAAGATTTGCACAAATGCAACCGAAAAACGTGAGCGGGCCTTGTCCGCGGCACGTTTAACTTGATTGTCACGCGCCGATCGGATATAATAAAAAGAAGACAAGTTTGCAGCGCCTTAACATGGGCGCCAAGGGGTTTAATGCATGTCGGATATCCTGTGCATACAGGGCGGCGTGCGCCTGTGCGGCGAGGTGTCGGTCAGCGGCGGCAAGAATGCCGCGGTCGCGATCATACCGGCTGCGCTGCTCGCGCATTCTCCCTGTACGATTGAAAATCTGCCCGACATCGATGACGTCAGGTCGTTGATCGAGATGCTCCGTGCGCTGGGCGCGGGCGTGGAATTTTCAGGCGGTACCATGGTGATCGACCCACAGACGGTCGACAATTTTTCGCCCCCTTATGAGCTGTCGCGCCAGATGCGCGCGTCTTACTACTTGGCCCCGGTGCTGCTGGGGCTGTTTTCGCGCGCGGAAGTGCCCATGCCCGGCGGCTGCGACATTGGCGCGCGGCCGATCGACCAGACCATCAAGGGCATGACTACGCTGGGCGCGGACGTCAAGATCGAGCGCGGCACGCTGCTCGTCTCGACGGAGGGCCTGCACGGCGCGGAGGTGTATCTGGACATGCCCTCCGTGGGCGCGACCATCAACACCATGCTGACGGCGGTTTCCGCCACCGGCAACACCTCCATTTACAACTGCGCCAAGGAACCCCACATCGTCGATGTGGCCAACTTTTTGAACAGCATGGGCGCGCGCATCAAGGGTGCGGGCACGGACATCATCCGGATTTCCGGCGGGCGGCCGCTGCGCGGCTCCACCTACGCCGTCATTCCGGACCAGATCGAGACCGGCACGCTGATGATTGCCGCCGCCGCCACCGGCGGAGACGTGACCATCACCGGCGCGATCCCCACCCACATGGAGGCGCTGTCGGCAAAGCTTCTTGAAATGGGCGTGTACGTCAGCGAGGAGGACGACCGCATCCGCGTCAAGGCGGACGGGAACCTCCGATCCGTTAACATCAAGACCCAGGTCTACCCCGGTTTCCCGACGGACCTTCAGCAGCCGATGACGTCGCTTTTGACCATCGCCAGCGGCCAGTCCGTGGTCACCGAGACCATCTACGAGGCGCGCTTCAAGTACGTGGAGGAGCTTCGGCGCATGGGCGCGAAGATACGGATCCTCGACCGCACCGCCATCGTGGACGGCGTCGATCGGCTGATCGGCGCGCCCGTCTCGGCCTCGGACCTTCGCGCCGGGGCGTCGATGATCGTGGCCGGGCTCATCGCCGAAGGCACGACGGAGATTTCCGGCGTACGATACATCATGCGCGGCTACGAGGACATCGACGCAAAACTCCGGGCGCTGGGCGCGCGGGTGGAGCGTCTGCAGCGGGCGTCGCGCTATTAGCCGCCTGTCGCCACCGGGCTTCCCGCAGGCGGTCACTTTCAACGCCTCAAAGGGGATGCTTTCATGAAGTTCATCAAAATGCACGGGCTGGGTAACGATTACGTCTATCTTGACCTGTTTCATCAGGGCGCGCCGGCCGATCCGAACGCTTTGGCCGTTCGGATGGCGCGGCCGCATTTTGGCATCGGCTCCGACGGGCTGGTGCTCATCATGCCCTCCGCGGCGGCGGACGCCAGGATGCGCATGTTCAACGCCGACGGCAGCGAGGGCGCCATGTGCGGCAACGCCCTTCGATGTGTGGCGAAATACCTGTACGATTCGGGCATCGCCCGAAAAGAGCGCCTGACGGTGGAGACGCTGGCGGGCATCAAGGCGGCGGAGGTGCTGCTGGAGGGCGGCATCGCCGTCGGCGCGCGGTGCGACATGGGCCGCGTGACGTGGGACGAGGCCGACGTATCCGCCCGGGCGGCGGGGCGCGATTGGCCCCTTCGGCGGGTGGACGTGGGCTCAAAGCACGGCGTGTCGCTTTTGGAAGCACAGCCCTCCGACGAGATGTTCTTCGCCGCAGGGCCGGTGCTCGAGCGCGCGGAGGTGTTTCCTGACCGCGCCAACATTGAATTTGTCACCCGAGAGGGCGAAAACGCCCTCAGGATGCGGGTGTGGGAGCGGGGCTCCGGCGAAACCCTGGCCTGCGGCACCGGCGCCTGCGCGGCGTTCGTGGCGGCGTCCCTCGCGGGCTGGGTGGAGAACCGCGCGACGGTCCGTCTCAAGGGCGGCGACCTTGTGATCGAATGGGGAGAAGGCGGACACGTCTTTATGGAAGGCCCGGCGGCGCTGGCCTTCACCGGCGAATGGCCGGAGGATTGATACAAAAGGGGGCGAAAGAATGGCGGACATTCTCGTTGTCGGCAGTCTGAACGCCGATCTCACGGTCACCGTGCCCAGGTTCTTAAAGCCCGGCGAGACCATGACCGGGTCCAGATTCTCAGTCTTCACCGGCGGCAAGGGCGGCAATCAGGCGGTCGCGGCGGCGCGGTTGGGGGCGAAGGTCGCAATGGTGGGCTGCGTCGGCAGCGATGCGAACGGCGAGATGTACAAGGACACGCTCCGGCGGGAGGGCGTCAGCCTTGAAGCCATTCGCACCATTGAAGGTGAAACCACCGGCGTCGCGGTCATCACCGTGGACGGAAACGGCGAAAACACCATCGCCATCGTACCCGGCGCCAACAGTGCGCTGTCGGTGGACGTGGTGAGCGAGAATCGGGCGCTCCTTGAAAGCGCGAAGGTCTGTCTTTTCCAGCTGGAAACGCCGCTCCCCTCCATCCAGCACGCGGCGGCGCTGGTGCATGCCGCGGGCGGCAAGGTGATCCTGGATCCCGCGCCCGCGCCGGAGAAGCCGCTGTCCCAGGCGCTCATTATGCTGTGCGACTTCATCACGCCCAACGAAACGGAGCTCAGCCTTCTGACCGGCATGCCGGTCACGACCCTCGAGCAGGCGGTGGAGGCTTCTTTAAAACTGATCGCGCAGGGCGCGAAGGCGGTCATCAACAAGCGCGGAAGCGCCGGGGCGCTCCTCGTGACCCGCGAAGGCTACCGCATGCACGAGGGGTTCAAGGTCAATGCGGTGGATACCACCGCCGCCGGGGACACCTTCAACGCCGGGCTCGCCGTGGGGCTTTCCATGGATCTCGACCTCTCCGACGCCATCAACCTTGCCAACGCGGCGGCGGCCATCTCCGTGACGGCGCTGGGCGCCCAGGGCGCGATGCCCTCCTTTGAGCAGGCCTCCGCGCTGATTGACGGCATCACCCTGTGACCGCCATCCCCTCTATGGCGCGCAGCTTTTCCGGGCCGATGCCCGGCACATCCATCAGTTCGGAAGGCGTCTTCAGGGCGCCTTTTTCGCGTATATGGGCGCGGATGCGCGCCGCAAGCACGGGGCCGATGCCGGGGATCGACGAAATAAGCGCCGCGTCCGCGCGGTTCAGGTCGATCATGGCGCGGCCTTGAACACGGATTACGCCCTCGGGGGAGCGGCTCGTGGGCTCGAACCGGAGGGCGGGGCGTGGTAAATTGGAAAAGAGCATCAGACCCGCCGCCAGCGCCAGCACAAGCCACAGACACTTTGAAAGCCGCTTCATTCGTTTCCTCCCGCGCTCCGGCGCATTCGGCTGCCGGCTTCGCCTCTCCCGGCCGCGCCTGGTTGTTTCACCAGTATAAGCCCGGGGCCCATTTCAGCCACCCGCAACGGAACGCGCGTTCACCCGAGCGGGAAATCGCACCGCATAAAACCGAACACATGTTCATTTTTCTGTAAAATTGGGCCCGTCCGGCTGGCGGGGCAATGCGGTTTGTGGTATAGTAGCAAGTGGAATACTGGAAGGGGCGTGAACCGTCAATGGCCCAGGACAAGAACGCGGACAAGGGAAGCGTTGCCCGCAGGATGGGCGAAGACCGCAAGAAGGCGCTGGAAGTGGCGCTGGGCAAGATAGAGAAGGATTTCGGCAAGGGCTCCGTGATGAAGCTGGGCGACGCGTCCGGGAAGATGCAGGTGGAGGTCATCCCCACCGGATGCCTGCCGCTGGACTTCGCGCTGGGCGTGGGCGGGCTGCCTCGTGGCCGCATCATTGAGATTTACGGGCCAGAGTCCTCCGGTAAGACCACGCTGGCGCTGCACGTGGTGGCCGAGGCCCAGAAGGCAGGCGGTACCGCCGCCTTCATCGACGCCGAGCACGCGCTGGATCCGGTGTACGCGAAGGCGCTGGGCGTCGACATTGACGAGCTCTACATCGCGCAACCCGACAACGGCGAGCAGGCCCTCGACATCTGCGAGGCGCTGGTTCGCTCCGGCGCGATCGACGTGGTGGTCATCGACTCGGTGGCCGCGCTGGTGCCCCGGGCCGAGATCGAGGGCGACATGGGCGACAGCCACGTCGGCCTTCAGGCGCGGCTGATGAGCCAGGCGCTCCGCAAGCTCGCCGGCGTCATCTCGAAGACCAACGCGATGGCCATCTTCATCAACCAGCTGCGCGAAAAGGTGGGCGTGATGTACGGAAATCCCGAGACCACCACCGGCGGCAAGGCGCTGAAGTTCTACGCGTCGGTGCGCATCGACGTCCGCAAGAGCGAGGCCATCAAAAACGGCGCCGATGTCATCGGCAACCGCACCAAGATCAAGATCGTAAAAAACAAGGTCGCGCCGCCGTTCCGCACGGTGGTGGTGGACATGCTCTTCGGCGAGGGCCTCTCTCGGGAGGGCGCGCTGCTCGACATGGCGCTGGAGCGCGGCTTCATCAAAAAGAGCGGCGCGTGGTTCTCCTATGAGGACCAGCGCATCGGCCAGGGCCGCGACAACACGCGCAAGTACATCAAGGAGCATCCGGAGA
>JAEZTD010000281.1 GCA_023443705.1 Bacillota bacterium
GCTTTACGGCTGCGCAAGGGAGCGAAAACACAAGGTAAAAATGGTGACCCCTAGGAGACTCGAACTCCTGTTACCGCCGTGAAAGGGCGGTGTCTTAACCGCTTGACCAAGGGGCCCAGTATGGTCGGGGTGAAGGGATTTGAACCCCCGGCCCCATGCTCCCAAAGCACGTGCGCTACCGGACTGCGCTACACCCCGCTGCCGTTCGCGTTACCGCTCTTAGCGACGTTTAATAATATACAACAACGAATATCAAATGTCAACCATGAAATTTTCGCCCTAATTTGGGGCTTTTTGCGCAGCTTCCTATTTTAGGGGGCATGGCAGGCCGCGGTTGCCTTGCGCGGCGTATCAGAACCCGTTATAATGGAAACTGTATTAAGATGCCCATTTTGGGCGGTAAAAAGGTGGAAAGTAATTTGGAAACGATCGGCGTCTCCAATGAGGCGCAGCAGGAAATTATACAAACGCTCTACCAGGAGCTTTCAGAGAGAAATCTCAGCTACCATATTGAGTCCTACGGTTGCCAAATGAATGCGCACGACAGCGAGAAGATTGCGGGCATGCTTACTGCAATGGGGTATCAGGCGGCTGCAAACAAAGAGGAAGCTGACCTGATCCTTTTTAATACCTGCTGCGTGCGGGAGCACGCCGAAAAACGCGTGTTCGGCAATGTTGGCGCGCTCAAAAAGCAAAAGGATGAGAATCCGGGCCTTATGATTGCGGTATGCGGCTGCATGATGCAGCAGCCGGAAGTTGCAAAAAAGCTGTACCAGCGCTATCCGTTTGTCAATCTGGTATTTGGCACGCACAGCCTGCATGAACTGCCCGCGCTGCTTTCGCTTGCGTTGCAGGGAGAGCGCCCGTTGAGCGTACATGATACGGAGGGCGATGTCATTGAAGGGCTGCCCGTAAAGCGTGTGCCCGGCGTATCCGCAAGCATCAATATTATGTATGGCTGTAACAACTTCTGCTCTTACTGCATCGTACCCTATGTGCGCGGCAGAGAGCGTTCGCGCCAGCCGGAACATATTATAGAAGAAGCAAGGGCGCTTGCTTTAGAGGGATATACCGAGCTTCAACTGTTGGGGCAGAACGTGAACTCCTATGGAAAGGATCTTAGCGCCGTTTCTTTTGCAAAGCTTTTGGGTATGGTCAATGAAGTGGAAGGTATTCATAGAATCCGCTTTATGACCTCGCACCCCAAGGACCTTTCGGATGAATTGATTGAGGCAATGGCTGCCTTGAATAAAGTGTGCGACCATATCCATTTGCCCGTGCAGGCGGGAAGCGACCGGATTTTGCGGCTGATGAACCGCGGGTATACAAGGGCGCAATACCTGACGCTTGTAGAGAAGCTCCGCAAAAAGAACCCGGATATTGAACTGACTACGGATATCATCGTTGGGTTCCCGGGAGAAACGGAAGAAGATTTTCAAGAGACGCTTTCATTGATGGAAGAGGTCGGCTTCTCCGCCGCGTTTACGTTTATGTATTCCCCGCGCAGCGGGACAAGGGCTGCAACTATGGAAGACCAACTTCCGCAGACCGTAAAGAAAGAACGCCTGCATCGCTTGAATGCCCTGCAGGAGCAAATGACGCGCAAGACAAATGAGAAATACATCGGCAAAACCGGTTCGGTGCTCGTGGAGGGGTGCGACATGCGAAACGAGCCAATGCTCTATGGGAAATTGTCCAGCTTCAAAATGGTCTATTTCCCCGGAACACCTGACAAAATCGGCTCTTATATGAGAGTTTGCGTGCAAAAAGCGCACAATAATTCCTTAATAGGAACCGCTGAAGACTAGTGAATTGGATACAGGAAGGAAATGAATTATGATATTGGATAAAGCCAGAGAACTGGGCATTGCCTTGAGCGAATCGCAGGAGTTCTTGCGCATGCAGCATGCGCGCGAGATTATGGATGCGAACGACGCCATCGTTACAACGCTTGATGAATATAAGAAAAAGCAGGATGAATTGGTGGATCTGCTTTCAGCCGAGGACCCGGACCGCCTTGTGGTTGCGGGGTTGTCGCGGGATGTGGAGACGCTGCAGGAACAGCTGCTGGAGAACCCCGTCTTTGCAGAAGCAATGGCGGCGCAGAATGCGTTTCAGCTTTTGATGAACCAGGTCAACGGCGAGATTGCGGCGTGCATCGGCGCTCAGTCCGGGCATGGTGGCGGCTGCGGCGGCGGATCGTGCGAAGGCTGCAAGGGCTGCCATTAAATAAGTACCTATAGAAAAATAGCCGTGCTGGAAAAGGGGGGAGCCTATGCCCGGCACTTTGACGCCTTTAATGCGCCAATATCTGGATGTAAAGGAAAAGTACAGCGATTGTCTCTTAATGTTCCGTCTGGGAGACTTCTACGAGTTATTCTTTGAGGATGCCGTTACCGCCTCCCGGGAGCTTGAAATTGTATTGACCGGCCGCGATTGCGGCCTTGAGGAACGCGCGCCCATGTGCGGCGTTCCATATCATTCCGTAGAGGGCTATATCAACCGCCTGATTGAAAAAGGCTACAAGGTTGCGATCTGCGAGCAGCTTTCGGATCCTGCGCTAAGTAAAGGACTTGTAGAGCGGGACGTGGTGCGCGTCATCACGCCCGGCACGGTCATTGAGGAAACCATGCTCGAAGAAAGCAGGAACAATTTTCTGCTTTCCTTGTTTTATCAAGAAGAGCGGGTCGGTTTTGCGTATGCGGATGTCTCTACAGGCGCGTTTTTTGTGGGTGAGCTTTCCGGAAATGATCTCAATACGCAGTTAAAAGATGAAGTGGCCCGCATCCAGCCTACGGAGATTTTAGCGAGCGACGCCTTGTTTTTGCAGGCGGGGCTGACGAGAAGTCTGTCTTCAGGTTACTTTTTACAGAACTATGCGGGCTGGGCATATGAAGAAAAAGCGGCGCAGGCGCGGTTGACGCGGCATTTTCAGGTAGCGTCGCTTGACGGCTTTGGCGTATCGAATATGCGCTACGCCGTATGCGCTGCCGGTGCTTTGATGGCATATCTGGAGGAAACGCAGAAAAATGCGCTTTCCCATATCCAGACGATACGCCTGATG
>JAEZTD010000327.1 GCA_023443705.1 Bacillota bacterium
GTTTTATTACCAGCGGCTGTTTAGCCGATTGGTAAGAAAGCCTATTCATGAGTATATCAAGCTTCGTCGTCTCGCCCGAGCCTCTGAAGCTTTGCTGGATAAGCGCAATCGAATTTTGGACATTGCCTTGGCGATAGGGTTTTCCTCTCATGAGATATTGACGCGGACTTTCAAAAGCTCCTATGGAATGACGCCGGAGGAATACCGGGCAAACCCCGTTCGGCTAAACAGCTTCTGCAAGCCGCAGTTGCTTTTGAACTATACGCTTGTCGACGAGAATGTGCCGTTGATTGCGGACGGCATCGTTATCGAGATTTCACGCCGCCACGTATCGTCCCCTCAGCATTTTATCGGAATCATGGCGGAAGAGCCCATAAACCAAATGCCCGGAGACGATGCGCCCGGTGTGGATGGGCTGAGCAAGGTGTGGGATGCTTTTCACGAAGGCAAGTCTTCCCTTCAGGGGCTCAAAAAGGAAGGCGATGAGCTTGGCGTTGCTTTTGGCGGAACAAAGCCAGGATACTACCGCTATTTCGGAGGCGCTGAAGCCGTTTCCGAAAAAGCGCCGGAAGGATACGCCACATGGACATTGCCCGAAGGCGAATACATTCTATGCGCTTTTGAGGCGGAGGACTTTGAGCATCTTGTGACGGATGCGCTGTACAAGGCACAAAGATACCTTTTTGAAATGTGGCTGCCGAATCACAAGTTGTCATGCAAACCATTCTCCATGGAACGATACGCGGCCCATAGCCCTGAAACAACACGCATGGAGGTTTGGGTCATGCCTGTGCCAGAAGACCCGCTGCCCAGCACCAATGCGGACTAGATGGTTTCCCGGTTAACATGCATGTGCTGCCGGCATGGCAGCTCATCAAGGCATCGAACAACCCTGCGGATTTTGCGGGTCGAAGGAAGGAATTCTGCGTGCGCCTGAAATCCTCACGGATTTCCGTACGGCGCACTGATCAGCGGTGTGCGCCGATGCTGTGATCTTATGCTCTCGCGTGAGGGAAGTGTGCCGGGCATTCGACCGTTATACCAAGTAGGAAATTAAATATTCCAAAGGGCCGAGAGATTTTTGATTGAGAACAAGGAGCCGGAGCGAGAAAACCCTTCGGGATACGCCTTCGGCGTGAAATGCAGCGCTATTTTGAGCGGAAGGCGACACAGTTCTCGGCGAAAAGTTCCGGTCCGACGAAGAATTAATACTTCGGATTGGTATTAACCCATGCCTCAGCCTTCCTCCTCCATCAACCGAACCAGCAAACCCGCGATCTGCGGATCGAATTGCCTGCCGGCGCCTTCGCGGATGACCTTGAGAGCCACCCCCTTGCCGCTGGGCTCCTGCGAATCCGCGCCGCTTGATATGCGCTCGTACGTTTCCGCGACGGAGATGATTCTGGACAGCAGCGGGATGTCGTTGCCCTTGAGGCCTTTGGGATATCCCGTCCCATCCCAGCGCTCATGATGACCCAAGACGCCCTCCGCCAGGTCCAGCGTATCGTCAAACAGGTTCAGGATGCGGTAGCCGAGCGCCGAATGCTGCCGAATCTTCTCGCGCTCCGCATCCGGTAGCTGATCCCAGTGCAGCACATGTTCCTCGAGGGCGATCTTTCCGATATCGTGGAGGAAACCGGCCACCCGCATCTTCTTTACGTCTGCTTCCGGAAGCGCCATGGCTTCGCCGATGCGCCCGCACAGTTCGCTGACGCCAATCGAATGGCGCTTTTCCTTCGGGCTCTTCTCGTGCAGCACCTCCATGATCACGTCGATCATGCCCATATTAATCGATTTCCGATTCAGCGTCTTGTCCTTGTACATGGCGTTTTCGGCGTTGGCGATTGCTTCCTGCATCGATGTTTCCACGCTGGTTTTTGTATCGCATCCAAGGGAGATACTGCATTTTACGGCGGCGACGCGCGCCTCAGAAAAACCGAGGCGAATGCGGTCGATGACCTTTGAGGCGCCCGCGAAATCGGTCCGGGGCAGAAGGATCACGAATTCGTCTCCGCCCACGCGCGCGACCATTTCGCCCTCACGGCAGGAATCGACGAGAATCCTGGAGGCCTTGAGGATCAGCTCGTCCCCGGCGGCGTGGCCAAAAATGTCATTGGTCATCTTCAGGCCGTTGAGGTCGGCGAAGATCACGGAGAGCGGCAGGTTCTCCGGGGTGTCGATCGACTTCATGGCTTCCTGGAAGTGTCCCCGGTTGTACAGTCCGGTCAGTACGTCGTGGCTGCTCAGGTAGCGGATCTTCTCATCGCGCTTTTTACGCTCGGTGATGTCCATAAAGGTGATGACCGCGCCGACGACGATGCCGCCCCATCGCTGCGGATACGCGTGGTATTCCGAAAAGAACATGGTCCCGTCCGCCCGCCAAAATACTTCATCGTCGGCGCTCTTGCCAATGCCGAGGCGGATGGATTGGGTGATCCCGCACTCCGAAACCGGGAAGGGGGAGCCGTCCGCCCGGGTATGGTGTATGGTCTCGTGCATGTTCCGCCCAAGCAGGTCGTTTTCGCTCGCGTACCCGAGCAGTATGAGGCAGCTTTGGTTGCAGAACGTGCAATTCCCCTCCGTGTCGACGCCGTAGATGGCTTCGGCGGTAGAATCCAGCAGAAGGCGCAATCGGTCCTTGCTCGCCTCAAGGTCCGCGGTTTTTGATTGCACGATCGATTCGAGGTTGGTGATCAGGAACTGCATCTTGTCCGCCGTGCGGTTGAAGGCGACGGATATGCGGCCGATTTCATCGTTTCGGACGACCGGCGCCCGTTCGGAGAGGCTGCCGGACGCAATGCCCTCCGCAGCCGTGAGCAGGCTGTTCATCGGCATGAGGAGCCGTCTCGTAATGCCGTAAAAGACCGCCAGCGACAAGGCGATGGCCGCAATGACGAACAACACCGCCAACCGGATGCTCCGGTACACCTCCGCCGTGAGGGTGGAATCCGGGATGACGGTGAGAATCACCCAATCAAGCCCAGCCCGGCCGTAACCCTGGGCATTGACATGCAGGTTCTGGTTTCCTGAGCGCGTCAGGATCTCGGCCTCCGGGGTGTGTTCGAATTGTTTGAACGCCTCGGCAACGCCCGGGACATCAAGCTCGCTCAGCATAAATCGGTCGAGCACCCCATTGGCGGAAGCTGAAAAGTTGTTTAAGCCCAACGAGTTTGCCACCAACAGTCCAGTTCCCTTCTCGACGACGAAGGCGGAGCCGCCGCTTTCCCCCATCGCCGCCTGAAGGTGCTCGCCCAAATCCGAAAGGAGGATGTCTGCAACCAGCACCCCCCGGAGGCTGCCCACCCTGTTGTAGATGGGGCGGCTGGCCGAAACCATCAGCTGGTTTGCCGCGTAATCCACGTGGATTGGCGAAAACGCGGACGCGCCCGTCCCCACGGCGGCCTTGTACCAGGCGAACGAGCGTGGGTCCTGGATATGGCCCCCCTTCAGCGCTTCGCCCGCGGTGAAATCGTCCAAAACGGCGTAAGGGCGGAGGATCCCTCCGGTGGATTTGTCCCGTCTCAGAATTCGAATGTTGCCGTCCCACGCCTTTTTTGCGCCATAGAACGCGCCGTCCGCGGTGCAGAAGCCAAAGCTGAAGATCTCGTTGCTATGGGCGCCAAGGGTGCTGGAAAAAAACCTGTCACGCCCGATGACGTCCGAAAGGTCTGGCGTGCCATACCCCAGCAGGTCCCCGTAATACCGGTTGATCGACTCCGAGCCTTTGATGAATGTGTCGATGCGTTGGCGAACGCCACCGTTTAAATCATCCGCCATGACGCGCATGATTTGTGCGGCCGAGTTTGTCCAGGCCGAAAAAACCAAAAACCCGATGGCGCCGATGGAAACCAGCATCGCCGCGGTAAATGTCAATATGCTAATGCTCTTTACTGAGAAACTCTTCTTCGCAGATTTCATGCCCTCACTCCTTGTGCGCAGTGGCGGGATACAGCCTTTCCAGCAGTGCGATCGCCGCGTCCTCACCCAGTGGTTTGCTGAAAAGGTATCCCTGCATCATGTCACAGTCATAATCCAGCAGGAATTGCTTCTGCGCCTCATGCTCGACGCCCTCGGCCACCACGGTATGCCCCATCCGGTGGGCCATGGAAATGATGTCCCGGGTGATGGCCTTCTCGGGGGGCAGGACCAAAAGCCCATCGATAAAGGACTTGTCGATTTTCAGGCTGTTGATCTTCAGGTCCCTTCCGCGCGCCAGGGACGAGTACCCCGTGCCGAAGTCGTCCATCGAAATTTTCACGCCGATCTCCATCAGCTTTTCCAGCTTCTCATTGATCACGCGGTGGTTGTCCGCGAACACGGACTCCGTGATCTCCAATCCAAAGTTTCCGGGATCGACCCCGTAGTCTTTCAGGACACTCGTGAAGTCCGTCAGGAATTCGCTGCGCAACAGCTGTATCGCGGAGACGTTCACGAAGATCCTGATGCGGTCGTAGCCGAGCGCATGCAGGCGCTTCTGGAACGCGCACGCCATCTCCAGCACCCGTTTCCCGATCGGAAGGATCAGTTGGGTTTTTTCCGCCAGCGGTATGAATTCAAGCGGCGAAACCACGCCGATCTCGTCGCTGTTGAAGCGCGCAAGCGCCTCAAACTCGTCGACGCGATTGGTTTTCAGGTTCAGAAGGGGCTGGTAGTGCAGGGAGAGGTGTTCGCGCTTGGAGCCGTTCACCAAACGCACCAGAGCCTCCTTGACTTCCGCTTCGCGCTTCACTGCGGCTTCCATCTCCCGGTCAAAGAAGCGGTATCCAAATGTCCGGCTCTCATCCGCGCGCTCCGCGGCGGTTGATGCGTTCCGGATGATGTGCTCGGCTTCGCAGCGGCCGCTTCGGCAGTCAAACTCCAGCACCCCGACGCCGCAGCCGACGGTGCGCAGGATCTGTATGCCGTCGACGAGGTTGATGACCTCCCGGCAGAACGACTTGAGTTCGTCCGCGCTTCTATAGCCCTTGATATAGAACGCGAACCGCTCAAAGGAGATCTGATACAGGCGTTTGTTCTCATTGACAAGTCCGGAGAGGCTCGCCGCGAGTTCCGCGACGATCTTCTCGCTGAAATTGTAGCCATAGGTCAGGCTGAGGGAGTGGATTTTTCGAAGGCTCAACAGCACGATTGCCCGGGAGCCCTCCGAGCGGCACTCCATGTCTTTATCAAGGATGCTCTCCAGAATCCTCCGGTTGCGAAGCCCGGTCAGGCTGTCGATCTCGCTGATGAGCCGGAGCTTCATCTCCTGCTCTTTCCGATCGGTGATGTCGATGACGATGCCCTCGAGCGCCACCACACTTCCCTTATCGTCAAATACGCCCTGGCCCATTTCGAGTACCCATTTCCGCTGGCCGGACGCAGTCATGATCTCGTATTCGTGTTTGAAGGATGACCGGCTATCCACTACGCGTTGCCATTCGACCCAGAGGAAATCCCGGTACTCCGGCGCGATCAGGTCGTTGTAGGACAGGTCTCTGTTGGCCAGCAAGCTTTCCGGACGGTAACCCGTCAGCGCGTAACAGCCTTCGGAGACGAACCGCATGGTCCATTCGGGGTTATGGTCACATCGGTATGCCATGCCGGGCAGGTTCGCGAGCAGCACCGACTTGCTCCGCTCGCTCTCCCAAAGCGCGCCCTCCACCGCCTTGCGCTCTGTGATGTCCTGGATCAGGCACAGGTGGTTGTACATGATGTCACTTCTGCGCTTAAGCGGCGCGACGATAACGTCCACCCAGACAATGCTGCCGTCCGGCCGGATAATCCGCTTTTCCATGAAGTAGCCTTCGATTTCCCCCGCCTGGAAGCGGCGGAAGAGCGCCGATTCTCGGGGAAGGTCGTCCGGGTGGGTGATCTGTGCCCAGCCCAGCGCGATCAGTTCCGCCCGCGTCCGCCCGGTAATCCGCTCATATGCGGCGTTGAAGATCGTCTGCTCTTCTTCGCTGCTGTTGGGATGTTCGCCGTGCGACAGCGCGATGCCGAGGGGCGCCTGATCGAGCAATGTGTTGAGCGTCAGGCTGCGTTCGTACAACGTCTGTTCGTACAGCTTCTGGATTCGCAGAAGCTCCAGATGGATGCCGATCCGGATTTTCAGCGACTCCATGTTGACGGGCTTTCGGATGAAATCCACCGCGCCCGCCTGCAGCCCGCGTATCTCCTTGTCGAGCTCGTCATAGTTGGTTAATATGATGGTACGCATCCGCTTGCTCCGGTCGAAGGCCTTGAGCGCCTCGAGCACCTCAAAGCCATCCATCACCGGCATGTTCAGGTCGAGGATGATGAGGTCAATGTCCGCATGCGTCTCAATCACCCGCATGGCCTCGAGGCCGTGGCGCGCTGTCAAAACGTCGTATTCCGCAAGCATATTCTTTATAATCAAACGATCGGTCGCCGAATCGTCCACGATCAACAGCTTTCCGGCCATGGTGATCCTCCTCATCGCTTCCGTAATGGTGCGTCTGCGACAGAAACCGCGCGTTTAGGCCGGTGAATCCAGCCGCTCTCGAATCATGTCGAGCAAGCCGCTCAGCACTTTCGTAAATTCGCGGCTCAGCGCATCGATATCGCGCTCACGCTTTTCCTCTAGCGCCTTCTGCAGTCGGACGGCCAGTTCGTACAGCGGTTTTGCGCCAATGCTGCCGGAGCTGCTCTTCACCTTGTGGACAATTCCGGCGGCGTCCGCATACCGCGCTTCGCGGATGGCGAGGGCCAGCCGGTCCGCCGTTTCCAGGTTTTCGTTTCGGTACTCGCACAAAATCTGCAGGTAGAGGTCCTGGCCCACGCCCAGATTCTTCAGGCCTGCCGCCATGTTCAGGACTTGCGGCGTCTCCTTGCGGCTGGATTCGTTTCCCTTGATGATGTCGCGCACCGTCGAAATAAAATGATCGGGGTCAAAGGGCTTGCTGATGTAGTGATGAATGCCGTATTGCGCCCATGTCGCCTCGATCCCCATGACCACATCCGCCGTCATTGCCACGATGGGGATGTCCTCTGACAGCTTGCGAATCTCCGCGGAAGCCTCGTAGCCATTCATGACGGGCATGTGCAGGTCCATTAAAATCAAGTCGATCGCTTCTTTGTTCGCGCCATACAGGTCGACCGCGATCTTTCCATTTTCGGCGAACAATACCTTAAGGCCCGCCTGCTCCAGCAGCGATTTTGCGATCAGCTGATTGGTCTTGTTGTCTTCGGCCACCAAGACGCAACGCGTTCCTTCGAACATAGCGGCGTCGTCCTTTGGCGCTTCGGTCGCTTGCGGCGCGGCGACGGCCTTCATGTTGAAAATATCGAGGATCGCATTCAAGAGGACAGACGGGATGATCGGTTTCCCGACGCCGATGTCCACGCCGTGCTCGCCCAGTTGGTCGAAGAGATTCTCCCGCATCATCGGCAGAAGCATCAGGATTCTGGGCTTTTTGACGACGCTGGGATTGTCGAGAATGGATTTGATGAACTTGAACCCGCCCTCCGCGGGCGTCTCGTAATCGACGATCAGCAGATCGAATGGTTTTGCATACCGACCATTGGCCGCTTCGAGCATGCCCAGCGCGCTGTGTTGGGAAGTGGTCAACTCACAGCTCATACCGAAGGATTCGAGATACATCTGGATGAGGTTCATGTTGGAGCCGGTCTTCTCCAAAACAAGCGTCTTGACGTCTTTGAAGTCGCCGGAGACGTTCTTTTTGTGCTCGCTCTCTTTTCCTTTGTCCGCGGGGAGGGACAGGTGAATGATGAAGGTCGAGCCCTCCCCCACCGTGCTGAAAACCTGAATCTGCCCGCCCATCATGTCCACGAGGCTTTTTACAATGGACAGCCCCAGCCCTGTGCCCCCATAGCGCCGGTTGATGCTGCTATCGCCCTGCGTGAAAGGCACAAAGAGCTTTTTGACCTGCTCGTCCGACATGCCGATCCCGGTGTCCTTGACGGTGAAGGCGAGATGGTATTTTTCATTTTCCTCAGCCATCAGCCTTATGTCCAGCGAAACCTCTCCCGCGCTGGTAAATTTCGCGGCGTTGTTCAGGAGGTTGATCAGGATCTGCTCCAGGCGCTTCGCGTCGCCGCAAAACCAGCTGGGAATCAGCGGATCCTTGGACAGAACAAACCCGATTTGCTGCTCTTCGATTTTGTACGAGACAATGTTGACAACATCCTGGATGACCTGATCCAGACTGAAAGAAGCGATCTCCAGTTCCACCTTGCCGGCTTCGATCTTGGAAAAGTCCAGAATGTCGTTGATGATGCCGAGCATGTCGATGGACGACTGGGTGATCCTTTCGACATACATCTCTTGCGTCAGTGTGATGCTCGTCTTTTTCAGAAGGTAGGCCATGCCGATGATGCCGTTCAGCGGCGTCCGGATCTCATGGGACATTCTGGCCAGGAAGGTGGACTTATACCGGTTCGCCTCGTCCGCCTCGCGCTTGGCGTTCTCAAGGTCCAGCTGAATCTGCCTGCGCTTGACGATTTCCTTCCTTAGCCGGATGATCCAGAAGGCCGATACGATGAAAACGATGGCCACAACCGCGCCGGCGATGATGAGAATGCGGAGGAAAAGGGTGAAATCAGCGCTCTGCTCCACGCTGATCCACTTATCCCGAATGGCAATTTTGCTCTCTTCGTCAATCGAGGCCAGCGCCTTGTTGACGATCCCCACCAGTTCCGGCCAGTCGTTTCGCACGGCGAAGTAGAGGGATTGGGGTTCCTGCGCGCTGATGGGGATGTACTTGAGGTTTGTGATCCCGCTCAATTTGGCGAGATAGTTCGACGTGGCCAGATTGCCGATGAATGCCGATTCCGTGCCATCGGAGACCGCCCGGAGCGCATCCTCCACATACGTGTAGAGGCTGAGCCCAATCTGGCTGTACTGCGACAGGAAGCTGTGGTGCGAGCTGTTGCGCTGCACGGCGACGTTCTTGCCATACAGGTCCTCAAAACTCCTGATGGACATATCATCCTGGCCTACGAACATCACCCTTTGGAATGAAATATACGCGTCCGAAAACAGAAAGTACCTTTCCCGCTGCAGCGTTTTGGACACGCAGGGCAGCGCGTCCAGCGTTCGTTCCACCGCGCGCTCATAGGCTTCGGACCATGTCAGGCCGCGCGCAACATCAAACTGCAGGCCTGTCGTCTCGGAGATCAGCTTTAAATAATCCGCGGCGATGCCCTTGTAGGTGCCGTCGGTGTCAAAGAATTCATACGGGATAAACTCTGGGTCGACGCCCAGCCGGATGGTAGGATGGTCGTTGATGAACTGGATTTCGGCATCCGTGAGCCTGAGTCCGGACAAATCCACGGTGGAAGATTGCGCCGCCAGGCCATGCCCAGCCAGCAGAAAACAGCCCAGCAGAAGAAACAACGCCAGGCATGCGGCGGACGACCCGGAACCCTTCACGGCACTTCCCCCCGTCACTCATGGATGCCGGACCCACGCGACCCGTTACCGCCCCTTCAGGATTTCGTTGCCTCTTTCTTCTACGACATCGAGAAAACTCTCGATCGAGAGCTTTCCGCGCATGACCTCGTGTAGACCTGGCGCGTACACTTCGTCTTTGATCGCTTGCCAGCGCGGAACGGGCACGTCCACGCTTGGTGTCTCGAACCCTTCGATAAAGGCCTGATACTCCGGATGGATCCGGAAGATTTGGCTGCTGGTCATGTCCATGCGGATTGGTGTGCGGAACGGGTAATAGGCGTCATGCTCGGGGCTGTATTCGCCCTTCATGATTTCTTCCTGCGCGGGCTTGGAGATCATGTAGCGGATAAAATCAAGCGCCGCCTGCTTTCCTCGCCCGCTCATGCCCCTCGGGAGTACCAGCATCATCGGCCCGACTTCCGAGCTTAGGCCAATTTTTTTCAGCGGAAGAATCCCTGTTTCGAACGGGGCGCCGTTTTTTATGATGTCCGTCACGCCCCAGATACCCAGGATTTCAAACGCGACTTGCTGATCCCTGAAACACGTCATGACCTCCACCGCCGTATCGTCTTCCCAACCGGGCTGGGCGTAGGGCCCCAGCACGTCCCGGTAAACCTTCAGCGCCTCGGCGGACTTTTCGTTATTGATGGTTACGGTCTTGCCGTCTTCACTTACCAGAGAAGAACCATAGCCGTAGATGAACTGGTTGACCATCCAGGAGACGTCGTTGCTCTCCTTGCCCACTAGCCCCAGACCGCCCGCGCCCGTCTTCTCCTTGACCAAGGCGACGGCTTCCACAAAGCTGGCCATATCCCGGATACTTTCGGGCTTTACCCCGGCTTTCTCCAGAAGCCGCTTGTTGTAGAGCAGACACATCGAATGACCAAGCCATGGAATCCCGTATGTGCTTTTATCGACTGTGCCCAGCGCCCATACCGCATCGTAGAACAGCACCCTCTCCGCCGCAAACTCAGCGGTCAGGCCCTCCAGAAGCCCCTTGTCGCCAAAGTACTTGACAAACCGGTACGGCAGCACAAACACGGTCTCGGAGCCGCCTTTCAGCTGTGCCTCGATTGTCTCGATGTCTTCATCGCCGCTTTCCAGGATCACTTTTTTGTCCACCTGTCGGTTGTATTCATCCACAATCCGCTGAATCGCTTCTCCCCGGCCTGAATAGGCTTTCCATGTAATCCTGAAGCGGAGGGCGTCTTCATCGTGCGCAGGTTCATTTGCGCCGCCCATGGGCGCGCTCGTGCCGCCTTTTATGGCGCTCGTCTCGATTACAGGCTGTTCCGATTTGCACGAAACGAGCATCATGCTCAGCAGTAGCAATCCATACAGGACGAACCTTTTTCTCCGGTTCATTGGTCTTCGCCCCCTCGTGGTTGCTTCCCACATTCAGACGAATGAAGTTTTAAAGATGTACGTTAAACAACGGGCAAAATATCTATAGCGATGGTGGGAATGGAGGCTTATTTGGGTTACTTGCGCGAAAGAATCCTTCAAACACATGATACAATACCGCTCTGCCATTGTCAACGGATCAAAAGGGTTTTCGGGTGTTCGGCAATTGCATGGATGTCGCGCAGGCAGACGACCGAAAGTTTTTTCAATCCTTTCCCGGCTTGGACGTGCCGTACCGCAATACTACCTCATCAAAGCTCCGCTCGGATAAATGCGCATTGAAAAGCGCGGCGACACTTCAGATTTTTGTGCCTCGACAAAACTGGTCAGCAGATTAATAGCGCCGATAGAGATTGCCCTCATTCGCCTGAAGCGGTCTCTGCGGATATGTATTCCGTTTTTTTGAATCCAGCCGCTTCAAAATGCGCGAATTTGCACGGTGCCACTCAACCCGCTCCATTTTTCATCATGGACCAAATGACCTAATATTTTGTAAGTGGCTATCCGCAGCAGTTCAAGGGCGGGTGCGTGGGATTCGCTATGGGAATCGCATAGATTCCCAAAAAAGCTGCCATCTGGTTCCCAATTGAACCGGATGGCAGGCTTCCTAAATGGGGCTGTTTCTGGCGGCAAAGGCGAATGGCTGCGCTTTCCGGGAATCCGAAGACAGCGCTGCTACAGGCGGCGCATCGGCGAGGGGCGTTCGGGATGGCGCTCAATGCCCACGGCATCGCCGCGCACAACACTGTCCCTCATCCCACGTATCGTCTCTCCAAGACGTGGAGCGCCAGACCACCACTGGCGCGAGGCGTGCGGCCTGTCCGGATCCCGTCGGCCATGTCGCTCAAGCCCAAGCCGCGGCTGTTCTCCTCGAAAGGGAATTTCAGCGGCCGATCAACGAACGCTGCCAAGCCCTCCGGGCAAACCCTGACCGGCCCGGCAAAGGTCTTGGGGTCCGGCACGGACAGCGTTCCCCGGGCACCGTATACCTCTAGAAACGGCAGTTGCGAGGCCTGTACATCAAAACGCATCGTCAGGCTTACGATCACACCGGAGCGAAAGCGCATAACGCCGCTGACGTAGGTGTCCACACTGACCGGAACCCTCTCACCGGCCCGTGGACCGCTTTCAATCGTGCGCGAAGAGAAGGGAGCCCGCGCCCTATCAAGAGTGCGCGCTTTTCCGCCTCAGCCATCAGGCGTCGACCCTCCGGCACGGAGGCGGCCAGCGGCTTTTCGCTGTATACGTGCTTTCCAGACTGCAATGCGGCGAGGGAGACCGAGAAGTGTTCGGCGGGCCGCGTCAGGTTGAGGATCAGTTCGATCCGCTCGTCCCGGAGCAGTGCCGGCAAGTCAGGAAAGCATTGGACGGGATACGCTTTGGCGACGGCTTCCGCCTTTTCAGGTGCCGCGTTGCACACACCCAACAGCTCCAGGCTATCAAACAGCGAGTGGAGGTTCTGAAGATAGATCCCGCAGATGAAACCGCAGCCGACGATGCCCAGGCCGATTTTGCGCATACCGATCCCCCTCTTTCGGCCGTCACACCCGGGGCGTTCGCTCCTTCATTTCCAGTATAAAACCCAGCGACTTCAACGTGTCAAAGTAGGCGTAGCGCTCAAAGCCCTTCTCCTCCTCAAACACCAGGGGAAAGCCCTTCTTGCCCATCAGGTCGATGTGCTGCTCAAAGCCCTCGATATACAGTGAAATGAAGCATACGCTGGTGCCGTGCTGCTTCAGGTGGTCATGCCACGGGCTTTGCGCTTCACCCAGCGGTTCAACGATCTCAAAGTAGATCGGTTCCAGGTAGACACATCGAACCTTCAGCGGCGTGCTGTCCACCGGCTGGCCCATATACTTCTTGGCTTTCAGGTGGGCGAAATCGCCCTCGGGCGCTTCGTCGCTGTCGTAAGGCGGGCATGTAGTGAACAACGACTGGAATGCCGCGTAGGTTTCCTCCGCATTGTGGGTGACAATCCCCACCTTGATGATCCGGTTACTGGCGACCTTCTCCATCGGAACGCCTCCCATTACATGTACTCGGCGTGCGGGGATTTCGGATCGATCTGCATCAGCTCGATGCGGATGCCGTTGGGATCCTTCGTCCAAGACTGCCAGTTGAAGTCACAGCCCTGATTGGGCATGATGTCCATCGCGAAACCCGCATCGAGCACCTTCCGGCTGGCCTCATGGATGTCTTCCACCTCGAAGCAAAGGTGGTTGAAGCCAATCAGTTCCGGCTTCCAGGGGTTATCGACGGAGCCGTCGTAGAACAGCTCTACGAACTGGCCGGGGCATACGTTCAGATAAACGATCCACGGCGCACCGTCTTTCGGATTGGGGATCTCGAAAACCTTCTTCAGTCCTAGCGCCTCCGTGTAAAACCTGAGAGATTCTTGCATATCCCGTACCGTGATCGCCATGTGCGCCATCGCCTTTGCCATTGTGAACACCTCCTCTGTTTGGATAAAAAGAGAACCGGAAACATCGAGCCATTGGGATGCCAGCCTTACCGGATTTGAATTCCCACGCCTTTCGCGATGTTCGCCACGTAATCGTAGGCCTCTAAATATTCGGCGTCGGTCTCCATGTGCTCCAGAAGGAACGGCATGTCGGCGGGAAGGTGTTTATCCGCGAGGCGCAAGACCTCCGCGTAGTCCAGCGCGCCCTTTCCGGGCGCCACCTCCCGAAGCATCGATGTAAAGGGCTGCTCCAGCAGCACATCCTTTGCATGACAGCTCTTGATGTAGGGCGAGAGCTTTTGAAAGCACTCCCGAATAAAGTCGCTCGAAAACAGAAAGCGCCGCGGGCTGTTGATCATGTTGACGAAGTCCATATGAACCGCGAAGCGCTCCCGGTCCACGTCCCGGATCAGCCTCAGGTACTCGTCAGGGCCGTCAGGCACCATCCAGGGCATCGGTTCGATGGTGTAGAACGTTTGCTCAGGGCGCACGGAATCGATGATGTCCCGGATGGACGTGATGATCGCCCGATACGTTTCCTCGGAGTAATTGTCCGCGTAGGCGCCGTCCCAGCGCGCGCCGCGGGAGCCGACGATGTTCACGCAGCAGGGCGCGCCGATTTCGTCGGCAAACCGGAGTTGCGCCTTCGCGAACGCAAGGGAGGCCTCGCGCTCCGAGACGTCCGGCGCGAGCGGGTTTTTCCACACGCCCACTTCCGCGATGACAACGCCCAGCCGCCCGGCTTCCGCCAGAACATCCGCGACAACGCCGTCGGCCGCGTCGTGCGTGACCGGGCAGGTCACCGCGGCAAATCTCGACCGTTTGAGCAGTTCACCCCATTGCGCCGCGCTCTCAAAGCGCGCGGCAATCGATCCGCCAAGTTTCATGGTTAACCCTCCCCACCGGGCATCATGTCCATGCCTTTATAGTCCATGTACCAGGTTCCGCGGTTGTGGATCCCGCCTGTTTCGAGGAGCGCGACGAGCGACCTCGCAGTCTCCGAGGCTTCCATGTTCCAGGTCTCCCGTCCCATCACGGTGCGCATGCGGCCCGGATGCACCGAATAAAATCGGACGTCCCGCACCGTCTCGTTCATTATGCCGGAGATCTTGGTTTCGGCGCACTTGGACAGCGCGTAGGCCGGAATCCACGCGCCGCACTTTCCGATGTCGCATCCCTCCGACGTGATGGTAATGAACGACGAGTCTGCGCCCTTTTTCACGACCGGATAGAAGTGCTTGATGGCCGCGACCGCCCCAATCAGGTTGACTTCGAAGGTTTTGCGAAGCACCTCGATGTCCATCTGGTGAAGCGGACTCTTTCGGTCCTCGTCCAAGAGTACGCCCGCGCAGTTGACGACGGCATCCGCACCGCCCAGCACACGCCGCGAAAACCCGGCCGCTTCCATGAGCCCGACCTCGCTTGTCACATCACAATGCGTGTGAAAGACGCGGTTTGACGCCTCCGCCTCCAGCCGTGCAATCGCTTCCGGTACCTCCGGCCGCCTGAGCCCAGCCACCACCCGGTGGCCCCTCCCCGCCAGTTCCAGAACCATCTCCAGCCCCAGTCCCTGTCCCGCCCCGATTATGATGACATCCACGCCGCGCGCCCCTCCTCAAAAAGCGATATTTTGTGTTTTTTCATTAAACAGCGTCATGTTTTTTCGCATTTCCCATATCGTTTGGCGCGGATTTGTTAACAATTTTATCAAAATACCCTATTGACACTGGCGCAGGCAGGCCCTATAATGAACGTAGATTTAAAAGTAATCGATTACAGGAATCGATTACTAGCATACCATAAAATGCAGTTATTTGCAACAAGGAGTTTATACATGGCGACGATCTCAGATGTGGCAAAGCGCGCAGGGGTGTCGGTGGCCACGGTTTCGCGGGTCATCAACGGCGTTTCGAGCGTTCAGGCCGGAAGCATCGAAGCGGTCAATCGCGCCATCGCGGAACTTCAGTACAGGCCCAACAGCATCGGGCGCAACCTTCGCCGGGCCGAGACCAACCGCATCATCGTGCTGCAGCCCTCCATCGCAAACCCGTTCTTCTCCAAGGTGGTGCGCGGGATCGAGGCCGAGGCGCGCGAGTCCGGTTATCAGATCATGCTGTGCGACACGGACAACGACGAGGCGCGCGAGCAGATGTACCTCGACATGCTGGAGTGCCGTGTAGCGGACGGCGCAATCTTCATCACCTCCTGCAAGGAGCCTTCCGCGTACCGATCCATTGCACAGCGCCACCCGGTGATCCACTGCTGCGAATTCTATGACGACGACGCGCTTTCCAGCGTGACAATGGACAATGTGGCCGCCGCAAAGGCCGCCATCGAATATCTGATCGGCATCGGTCACCGCCGAATTGGCTTCCTCTCCGCCTACAACAAATACCTGACCGTCGGCCAGCGCTACCGCGGATACCTGCAGGCGCTTGCTGACGCCGTCATTGCGGCAGACCCAACACTTAATCTGGAGGCGGGCCCGATCCACGACGACCAGATTTGGGATCATACGCTGAAGTGCGCCGCGGGTTTTGCGCGCATGAAGAACCCCCCCACGGCGATCTTTTGCTCCAGCGACATGGTGGCCATCGCCGCGATCCACGCGCTGAAAGCCGAAGGTTTACGCGTTCCGGAAGATATCTCCGTCATGGGATTCGACGATATCGAGATGGCGCGCCTGTTCGACCCGGGAATCACCACCGTGAACATTCCCAAACACGTTATCGGCCGCGAAGCGTTCCGGCTCCTGATCAAGCGCCTCGAACAGCCGAATGCACCCACCGAACGCATCCTTGCGGAGCACTCTGTTGTGGTTCGTTCCTCCACAGCATCCCTTGTCGAGCGGCATTCCCCCGCTGGGTTTGCATAATTCATGATGAGGTGGTATGCGTATGGGCTTCATCGACCCCCGGAAGGTATGCCAGATCGCGCTGGTGGTAAATGACATCGAGCAGGCCGCCCGGAACTATGCGGAACTGTTC